>WGDF01000021.1 GCA_015493405.1 Flavobacteriaceae bacterium | reverse complement strand
GTACTACTATATTTAATGGCGTTGATGATTATCATCATCAGTAAAGATACCCAAACTTGTTTGTTTGATTGGTATTGTATTTCATCCAAACAACACTATTGGCAAGCCGCTTCTATTTTATATTTATATTTATTGGCCATTGTAGTTATAATCATTCAAACCTACAAATTACTCGAAAAATTAATCGCGAAAAAGAATCATATTCAATATTTTAAAATTATTTTTTATGTCATTCCTTTTGCTGTCGCCCTACTCCTGTGGGGGATTGATTCACAAAACAATGATGCTTATCTGATTATAGTTTTTTCAGCTATTATTTCAATTTTAGGCTTATTGATGATAGAATTCA
The DNA here is from genome assembly GCA_015493405.1 of Flavobacteriaceae bacterium. Classification (GTDB taxonomy): domain Bacteria; phylum Bacteroidota; class Bacteroidia; order Flavobacteriales; family Flavobacteriaceae; genus WGBX01. The sequence goes on along the minus strand of WGDF01000021.1, from coordinate 15,986 downwards.
GGAAGCATAAATAGCAGGATTTCATTTTTAAATAATTGCTTATCTTTGTTTGGCAAACAAACATATATGAGGTCGCATTATTTTTTATTCTTATCATTAATGGTTTTGATGTCTTGCAAGAAAAAGGACAGGGCTTATACTTATGACAATATTGATTTTAAAGAAGAAATGCGACATTTTGTCCAAGAAATCAGTCAATATTCAAAAAATATTCAGCCGGATTTTATTATAATTACACAAAACGGGGTAGAATTAATCACAACCAACGGGCACCCTGATGGCACACTTTGTTCCGATTATGTCGAAGCTATTGACGGACAAGCTCAAGAAGGTTTATTTTACGGCTACGAGACTGACAATATTGCCACACCCCTTCAAACCACAACTTATCTCAAAACATTTTTAAATAAAGCTAAAAATGACCATAAGCAAATATTAATTACGGATTATTGTTATACCCCCGATGCCATCAGAAATTCTAGAGATAGTATTGATAGAAACGGCTATATCGGATTTACAGCTGTTCAGCGCGAATTGGATGTCGTGCCGCCCCTACCCGTTGCACACGAAAATAACCGTAACATCAGCAATCTTGCAGAAGCACAAAATTTTTTATATCTCCTGAATTTAGAAAATTTTCCTGATAAGAACAGTTTTATACAAGCCATTGCGGCAACAAATTACGATGTGCTTATTACCGATTTGTTTTATGATAATCAGGCTTTTACGACACAAGACTTGCAAGCCTTAAGGCATAAAGCCAATGGCGGCCGGCGTTTGGTCATAGCCTATGTCTCAATTGGTGAAGCCGAAGATTACCGCTATTATTGGCAGTCCCAATGGAACAACGATCAACCCATTTGGCTCGATGAAGAAAATCCGGATTGGCCTGGCAATTACAAAGTGCGCTATTGGGAAAAGGACTGGCAAAAGATCATTTATGGCAACAATAACTCTTATCTGAAAAAAGTTTTAAATGCCGGTTTTGACGGGGCTTATTTGGATATCATTGATGCTTTTGAGTATTTTGAAGACAAAACTGCCGAATAATCTATTTTATACTGAGTTCAAATTATTTGAATAGCTGTACTATTTCAGATAAAATCATAGCTGTTGCACCCCAAATTTTATACTGATTAACCTGAAAAGCTTTTAGAGTATAGCTTTGGCCAAAATAAGTATGATTTATAGACACAAGCGGGTTGTAAAGGATTTGAGCAAAAGGAAATTCCAAAATATTTTCAACCTCTACAGGATCTAATTTAAAATCGGGAGTTTGATTACAAATACCCAAAAAAGGTTGAACTTCAAAATTACTAATCGGGATAAAAATAGGCGACAATTGCTTTTTGATTGTAATCAATTTGGAAGGTAGCCCGACTTCTTCTTGGGTCTCACGCAAAGCTGTTGCTTTCAAATCTGCATCAAAAACTTCTCTCTTACCACCCGGAAAAGAAATCTGTCCGGAATGATGTCCCTTATAAGTTTTGCGCAAGATGAAAACCATTTGTGCTTGTTGTTGCGCATTGGGATAAATTAAAGCCAAAACTGCAGCTTGTTTAGGAAGTGTTCGGTGATTTATCCGCTTAAAAATTTGCTGACGAACCGTCATATCCATAACCAAATTATGTGCCGCCGAAGCCGGTAATTTCCGGTATTTGTTTCGGTTCAATATGTTTAGAATACTATCAAAATCCATTAAAGTCCGGCGTAATAATTATAATCTTTTAAAATGGTATCAATAAAATTTCCAGTTGACATATTTTGAGGTTTTTTGATGCCTAAAGTCGATTCAATTTTAGTTGATAAACGTTTCAATATTTCAGCTTTATCATTTTTCTTCGCTTCTATTAAAACACTTTTAATCAATTGCACATCAGATGCTTTCAATTGTACCGCCTCTACAAAAACGGGCTCGTAAGTTTGCTCTAAATCTTCAAAAATACTATGATTTAAAGTCGTTTTATGCTGTTCGGAAATTACAACAGTTTGCGCAGCTAGATCGCCTAAACGCTGATTTTTATCCGTAAATAAAATGAATAATAATCCCAGTCCCGGAATTATATTAATTTCAAACAAACGTAAAATCCAACGAATGAGAAAATCGCCCAATTTCGGATGACTATGGTCCGTTTTGACAATTCTAATTTTCATCAATTGTTTACCCAAACTTTGCCCGTTGTTCCAATATTGCAATAAAGGGTAATATAAAAAATAGGGCAACATCAAAACGGTTATAAAAGCGATACTTGAAAAAAAGTTTTTGTAATGCGTCAAACTGAGCAAATAAAAAACAAAATAATAAAAAAGACCTAAAAAAATCATATCGATCAAAACAGCCAAAAGACGCTGGCCAACACCGGCCAAATTTTGGCGGATAGATACATTTTGTGCTGTTTTAATCTGAAATTCTCCCATAATAATTTGCTAAAATGAAGTCACAAATTTAATAAAATACTTACATTTGCAATAAATTATTTTTAAACATTTCAAACGAACCTTATAAAAATCCGGATTTGCAAGCATGAAAATGACGAAATATATTCCCAACTTCCTAACCCTATTGAATTTACTTTCCGGTTTAACGGCTTTAATTTTTGTATTTAAAGAAAACTGGTTGCTGGTTGGGTTGTTCGTATCAATGGGCATTTTCTTTGATTTTTTTGACGGCTTGGCGGCACGCAGTTTTAAGGTTTCAAGTGCCCTAGGTTTACAACTCGATTCCTTAGCCGATATGGTTACCAGCGGCGTCGTTCCCGGTTTTGTGATGAGCTTTTTAATTGCAAAAAGCCTTCATATTTCATTTATTGATGATTTTAATTTTGACCCGAAGCATTTGGTTGCACTTTTTGGTTTAATCATTACATTGGCCTCAGCTTACCGCCTGGCCAAATTTAATATCGACACGCGTCAAACCGGTTCATTCATAGGCTTACCAACGCCTGCTAATACCCTATTTATCATTTCATTGCCCTTGATTCTCTATAATCAAGATTACGCTGTGCTTAAGCATTTATTAAATAATCCATCTATCCTAATTCTGATCAGTTTGATTTCAGCCTATCTTTTGAATGCCGAAATACCCTTATTTAGCTTAAAATTTAAGAATTTCACTTGGCAACATAATTGGCCCAAATATATCCTTATCATCTTGAGTTTGATTTTGCTTCCGTTGCTTGGTTATTTGAGCATTCCGGTTATTATTATTTTATATCTCTTAATTTCACTTTATTCAAATTTCAAAAATGCCTAAATGAAATCTCTGATAAAATTATACCTCATAATAATCGGTGTTTTTGCGCTCATTTTTTTATTGGTCAATCTCACCGGATTACTCAGTGTTTCCGATATAAAAAGTTATTTGGAGCAAATACAACACGCCGGTAAACTAAAAATTTTCATCATTGTAGCGGCACTATTGGCGTCAGATGTTTTTTTATCCGTTCCAACCATCTTGATCGTCACATATGCCGGTCATATTTTAGGATTTCAAATCGGTTTACTCGCAGCGACCATAGGAATGCTCACTTCGGGCTCTATTGCTTATATTCTTTGCCGTTTCTCAGGTAACAAAATGCTTAGACTCCTCATCAAAGACAAAAAGCAGATTGATGAAGTTAATCGTATTTTTCATCGTATGGGCTTTGGTATGCTCATCATTGCACGGGCACTTCCCATGTTGCCTGAAGCCACATGTTGTCTCTCCGGTATGATGAAATTTAAGCTTTGGAAATTTCTTTTGTATTATTTACTGGGCACCCTTCCTTATGCCCTGGTCTTGACTTATTTGGGCTCAATCAGTAGCGCGGATAATCCCTATCCGGCTTTTATAGGTATTGGCATCGTATATATCATTTTATATTTGGTATGGTTTTTCAAACTTCGTTACAACAAGACAGAAAAAAGCATATGATTGGCCTGACACTTGAACCTTGCTTTTTAAAAATCAGCAAATATTTTTTCAAAAATTATTTGATAAATCAATAATAGAAACGTAATTTTGCAACTCCAAAAGCCACCTTAGCTCAGCTGGTAGAGCAGCGCATTCGTAATGCGCAGGTCGCGGGTTCAAGTCCCGTGGGTGGCTCAAAATAAAAAAGCTTCAGATGTTTAAAACACCTGAAGCTTTTTGTTTATCCGTATAATCTCTGATTATTTTTCTTCTCTTTTGTCTTTTCTGGGTGGACGGGGAAGCAGAACTTTTCGAGACAATTTCATTTTACCACGATCCAATCCTAACAATTTGACTTTAACCATATCACCTTCTTTCAAGACATCGGTAACTTTTTCAACTCGTTTCCAGTCGATTTCGGAAATATGTAACAAACCTTCCGTACCGGGAGCAATCTCTATAAATGCGCCGAAATCTTTGATAGATGTCACCCGACCTTCATAAATTTCTCCCACTTCAGGTTCAAAAGTAATGATATCGATACGATCCAAAACTTTTTGAATTTTATCCATATCCGTTCCCATAATTTCAATAATACCTTTTCCATCAACTTCATCAATTACAATAGTTGTATCAGTATCTTCTTGTAATTGTTGGATATCTTTTCCACCTTTACCGATAACAGCACCAATAAAGTCTTTATCAATTTCAATTTTGACCATTTTAGGCACAAAATCTTTAACTTGCGGACGAGGGGCTGCAATAGCTTTTTCCATTTCGCCCATAATGTGCATACGACCTTCTTTGGCTTGATGCAAGGCTTTTTCTAGAATTTCACGTTTTAAATCTTTGATTTTAATATCCATTTGACAAGCTGTAATCCCATCTTTGGTTCCGGTTACTTTAAAATCCATATCTCCCAAATGATCTTCATCACCGAGAATATCTGATAAAACGGCATAATTCTTAGTATCTTCATCATAAATCAATCCCATAGCAATACCTGAAACCGGTTTTTTCATTTGGATTCCGGCATCCATTAAAGCCATAGAACCGGCACAAACTGTTGCCATAGAAGAAGAGCCGTTAGATTCCAAAATATCGGAAACTACTCTGATGGTATAAGGTGCATCTTCGGGAACCATTGGTTCTAAAGCCCGTTGCGCCAAATGACCATGACCTATTTCACGACGTGATGTGCCTCTTAAGGGACGCGCCTCTCCGGTAGAAAAAGGTGGAAAGTTATAATGCAAATAAAATTTTTCTTCGCTGCGCAATGTTGCGCCATCGATCATATTTACTTCCCTTGAAGTTCCTAAGGTAACGGTGGCTAAAGCTTGTGTTTCACCTCGGGTAAAAACTGCCGAACCATGAACGGATGGCAAATAATCAACTTCAATCCAAATGGGTCTGATTTCATTGGTTTTTCTGCCATCCAAACGTAACCCTTCATTTAAAGTTAAATCACGAACGGCTTTTTTCATGACCTTATGAAAATATTCGCCGATTAATTTAGCTTTTTCTTCTATTTCTTCCTCTGTAAAAGTGCCTAAAAGTTCTTCTTTTACGGCATTGAATTTATCACTACGTTCATGTTTGCCGGTACCTTCTTGAGCAATGGCATATAATTTATCATAAACAGCTTTTTCAATTTGGTTATATAAAGCTTCATCTTGTTCAGCTTTAGGATAATCCCGTTTTGGTAAGGCTTTTGCAATTTTGGAAGCTAATTCTTTTTGGGCAGCAACTTGTTTTTTAATAGCTTGATGTGCAAATTCAATAGCTTCAATCATTTCTTCTTCACTCACTTCTTCCATTTGGCCTTCAACCATCGTCACCGAATCCTCTGTGCCACCGACCATCAAATCAATCGTGGCTTGTTCGGCCTCTTCTAAACTGGGGTTAATAACCAAGTTGCCCTCAATTTTGGCCACTCTTACTTCTGAAATAGGACCTTCAAAAGGAATATCGGAAACAGCTAAAGCTGCGGAAGCAGCTAAACCTGCCAAAGCATCAGCTTGAACGTTTTCATCATGAGACATCAATTGAATCATCACTTGTGTTTCAGCGTGATAATCTTTAGGGAATAAAGGGCGTAAAACCCGATCGACCAATCGCATCACCAAAATTTCTTCGGTGCTGGGGCGGCCTTCTCTCTTGAAAAATCCACCGGGAAATTTTCCTGATGAAGCAAATTTTTCTCGGTAATCAACAGTTAAAGGTAAAAAATCTATATCCGTTTTCACTTCTTTGGAAGCAACAGCTGTTGCCAAAAGCATGGTATTGCCCATTCTTACAACTACAGATCCATCAGCTTGTTTTGCCAATTTACCCGTTTCAATAGAAATGGTGCGACCATCTTCGAGTTGTATAATCTCTCTAATAGGTTGTGGTATCATATAATAAAATAATCTTAATTTAATAAATTCAGTTTATACTGTAACTGACAAAATAATGCGGTAATTTAAAGCTATAAAGAAGGGCAGTAAACTGCCCTTCTTTATAATAGTTCAACTTATTTTCGTAAGCCTAATTCTTTAATAATGTTACGATATCTTTCGACATCATTTTTTTTCAAATAGTTTAAAAGACTGCGTCTTTTTCCTACCATTTTGACCAAAGCCTTTTCAGTGCTGTAATCATGTCTGTTCTTTTTTAAATGGTCTGTCAAATGGTTGATGCGATAGGTGAATAACGCAATTTGTCCTTCTGTAGAACCTGTGTCTTTTTCCGATTTTCCATATTTTGCGAAAATCTCTTTTTTAACTTCTGGTGTTAAATACATGCCAATATTGTTTTTAATGATTATTATGTATGTTTATTTAATAAGCTGCAAAGATACAATAAATATTTGTTTAAGCAAAACTGTAATTCTAATGACTTCGATTTTTATGATTCTTCCGACATATACGCTTCTATAGGATCACAGGTGCAGTGCAAGTGGCGATCGCCATAGGCGTCATCTACGCGACTGACGGCCGGCCAAAATTTATTTTCTTTGATATATTCCAAAGGAAAAGCTGCTTTTTTTCGGGTATATTGATGAAACCAAACATCGGCTGTTACACTATCTTGTGTATGTGGGGCATTTTTGAGCACATTATCCGTATTTTCGGGCGTCAGATCCTTGATTTCGCGCCAAATACTAATCATAGCATCGGCAAAACGATCCAGTTCCTTTTTACTTTCACTCTCAGTAGGTTCAATCATTAAGGTATCATGAACGGGAAATGAAACCGTCGGTGCATGATAGCCATAATCCATCAATCGTTTGGCAATATCCATAACCGTAACATTTTGTGCCTTAAAAGAACGGCAATCGGCAATAAATTCATGAGCAGCTCTACCCCGTTCTCCGGTATAGAGCACCGGATAATAATCCTTGAGTAAAGCCTCCAAATAATTAGCATTTAAAATGGCATATTCCGTTGCCTGCTTGAGCCCATCAGGGCCTGCCATTCGGATATAAGCATAAGAAATCAAGCTTACCAATATAGAACCATAAGGTGCTGCTGCAACAGCACTGCCATCTTTTCCCCCTGTCTTAATCAAAGGATGAGAAGGTAAGAAATCTGCCAAATGTGCTTTCACGGCAATAGGTCCGACACCCGGTCCGCCACCTCCATGGGGAATGGCAAATGTTTTATGCAAATTGAGATGACAAACATCGGCACCAATCATTCCGGGACTGGTCAAACCGACTTGCGCATTCATATTGGCACCATCCATATAGACTTGGCCACCATTCTGATGCACAATAGCAGTCATTTCTTTAATCGCGGATTCAAAAACGCCATGAGTCGAAGGATAAGTAACCATAAATACCGATAAACGATCTTTATATTGCTCGGCTTTTTCACGCAAATCTTGCACATCAATATTGCCTTCTTCGGTTGTTTTAATGACAACCACTTTATGTCCGGCCATTACAGCAGAAGCCGGATTTGTACCATGTGCCGAAGCCGGAATTAAAGCAATATCACGTTGTGCTTGTCCTCTGCTTATATGGTATTTTCTAACAGCCAGAAGTCCGGCATATTCACCTGCAGCTCCTGAATTGGGCTGTAAACTGACAGCAGACAAACCGGTAATTTCCTTGAGATAATCACGTAAATTATTAATCACAACTTCATAACCTTTGGCCTGATCTTGAGGCACAAAAGGATGAAGCGCATTCCATTTGTCCCAACTAATAGGGAACATTTCGGTTGAAGCATTGAGTTTCATTGTGCAAGAACCCAAAGGAATCATAGAATGTGTTAATGACAAATCTTTGCGTTCCAACTTTTTGATATACCGCATCATTTCAGTTTCAGATTGATAGCTGTTAAAAACTTCTTGTGCCATAAAATGATCCGTGCGACAGAGCTCATCGGGAATCACGGCAAAATCATTTTTGATTTCCGGCACAGCTTCATTTAAGGCAAAGATTTGCAAAATTTTAAGCACATCGGCTTCCGTAGTATTTTCATCTAAAGAAATACCAACCATATTATCGCCATGATAGTAATTTAAATTAATTTGATGGGCTTCTGCAACCGGTCGGATAACATCAACAGAAACAGGCACCAATATAGTATCAAAAAAGACATCGTGTGCAGGCTTGTACCCCAATCTAATCAAGCCATAAAATAATTTTTTGGTCTGATTATGTATATTTTTAGCAATTTGTTTCAGTCCTTCCGGACCTTGATAAACGGCATACATACCTGATAAAACAGCTAATAAAACTTGTGCAGTACAAATATTGGAGGTGGCTTTTTCGCGCTTGATATGTTGTTCGCGAGTCTGCAAAGCCATCCGTAAAGCGCGATTACCTTGCGCATCAACCGTTACACCGATAATTCGACCCGGAATATGACGTTTATAAGCCTCTGATGTAGTAAAATAACCGGCATGCGGACCGCCATAAGCCATAGGCAAACCAAAACGTTGCGTACTCCCTATAACCACATCGGCACCCCATTGAGCCGGCGGGGTTAATAAAGTCAAAGCCATTAAATCGGCTGCTACGGCCAATTGCACCTTATTTTCCTTTAAACGCAGGGCAAAATCTTGATAATTATTGATTTTTCCTGAAGCCGCCGGATATTGCACAAAAGCACCGAAATAATTTGCATCAATCAAAGCCGTTTGAAAATTACCTTTGACAATCTCTATATCCAAAGCTTGAGCTCGGGTTTCAATAACAGCCATCGTTTGCGGAAAAATATCCTCATCGACAAAAAACCGATTGACACCGGCTTTTTTTTGAGCACGACTGCGGGCATTTAAAAACATCAACATAGCCTCGGCTGCAGCTGTCGCTTCATCTAAAAGCGATGCATTGGCTATAGGCATACCTGTCAGTTCCGTCAACATAGTTTGGTAATTGAGCAAAGCTTCCAATCGCCCTTGAGATATTTCTGCCTGATAAGGTGTATAAGAGGTATACCAAGCCGGATTTTCAAGAATATTACGTTGAATCACTCCGGGCATCGTTGTGCTGTAATAACCGAATCCTATATAAGAACGAAACAATTTATTTTGTTCGGCTAAAGCTTCTATGTGTTCAATGAATTCTTGTTCCGACATCGCCGGAGGCAAATTTAATTCATGTTTTAAACGAATATTATCGGGAATGGTTTCATAGATTAATTGTGCCATATCTTTGACACCTATAGTTTGGAACATGGCCGGTAAGTCCTTTTCACGTGGCCCTAAATGTCTGTATATAAATTGATTGGTTTTCATCTGTGTATTTTTGATTTAATGTTACAGTTTGCCGGAAACTTTCGACATATACTGTAACGATGATGATTATAATGTTTCATTTTAATCCTCAAAAAGTGGTTTAAAAAAAATAACCTGTCACTTGAAGTAACAGGTTATTTTTTCATATTATTTACCAAATTTTTGAGCGGTTTTTTCAGCTACTTTTACAATCAAATCACGTGCTTTTTGCATTGATTCAACCGGAACAAATTCATAAGGGCCATGAAAATTTAAGCCTCCCGCAAAAACATTGGGACAAGGTAAACCTTTAAAAGACAATTGTGCACCGTCGGTACCGCCTCTAATCGCTTTTATTTTAGGTTTAATTCCCAAATCCAACATAGATGCTTCGACTATATCCACCACATGCATAACAGGTTCAATTTTCTCACGCATATTAAAATATTGGTCTTTAAGTTCTAAATCAACTGTGACTGCTCCATATTTTTGATTGAAATCGGCTGCTACTTTTTCGAAATATTTTTTTCGATCTTCAAATTTTTGGCGGTCGTGATCTCTGATAATATAATTAAGTTCGGTCAATTCTACATCGCCTTTCATATTATGTAAATGATAAAAACCTTCATATCCCTCAGTAGTTTCGGGCGTTTCATCAGCCGGAAAAGCTTTGATAAAATCTGCGGCTATAAGCATTGAATTAATCATTTTGTTTTTGGCATAGCCGGGATGCACGCTTTTACCATTGATTTTAACTTTGGCACCTGCCGCATTGAAATTTTCAAATTCCAATTCGCCTACAACTGATCCATCCATAGTATAAGCCCAATCGGCTCCAAATTTTTCTACATCAAATTTTTGAGCGCCTAATCCTATTTCTTCATCCGGATTGAAACCCACGCGAATTTTACCGTGTTTGATTTCAGGATGTTCAATCAAATAAGCCATGGCGTCCATAATTTCAGCTACACCGGCTTTGTCGTCGGCGCCAAGTAGTGAGTTACCATCGGTATGAATAATAGTTTGACCGATATAATTTTTTAATTCAGGAAAATAATCCGGAGATAAAATTAAATCTTTTTCTTTGTTTAAAATAATGTCACTACCATCATAATTCTCTATGAATTGCGGATTGACATTCGCACCACTGTAATCGGGGGCCGTGTCATAATGCGCAATGAAACCGATTACCGGCACTTTTTTATCCGTATTGGCCGGAAGCGTAGCATACACATAGCCATTATCATCAATTGTAACATCCTGCATGCCGATTTCTTTTAAATCATCGACTAAAGTTTTGGCAATTTTCCATTGTTTTTCAGAACTGGGCGTCGTGGTCGATTCCGGATCTGATTGTGAGTCTATTTTGACATATTTAATAAAACGTTCGATTAATTTTTCCATATCAATAAATTTTGTTTCAAAAGTAAGCTTTGTTTTAAACAAAAAAAAGAATTTTAAGCATTTTTTAATAAAAAAAGCAAGATAAATTCAAATCATTTATCCTGCTTTTTATGTTTAGCATTAATCGTTATTATGCTCTAAAAAGAACGATTTAGCATCAATCCTATTTTAATCAATCTTGTTGACCAACTTGTCCGCTTTTTGACGGGCATCTTTCATAATCAAGTCTGCTTGATTTTGAGCTTTAGTTTCCAATTGACCCGCCTTTTTGTCAGCTGTTTTGACTATTTTTTTACCCAAAGCATCCGCTGCTAGTTTTTTAAATGGATCGTTTCCGGCTTTTTTAATTAATTCGTCTTTTTGTTTGCGGGCTTCAGCGCGAATTTTATCAGCCGTTTTTCGAGCTTCGACTTTTAGACGGTCAGCCTCTGCTTGTGCTTGTGCCAAAAGGGCATCCGCTTTTTTTTGAGCTTCAGCTTTGGCTTTTTCTTTGGCATCGTCAACAGTGGCTTCAACTTTTTGTGTCACGGCTTCTTTAACCACTTCTTGAGCCGTTTGGCCTTCGGCTCCGGCAATAACCGGAATGATTTTAGGATGGTTATAATCACCGGTGATTTTAAATTTCATCTTGATGATGTCCGCCATATCCAATTTTAATCCCAAAGCATTCACTTTGCCTATCAAATTACCTATAATTTCATTGGCTTTATGCCCTAATAATTTCCGGGGCACATCCATGTTTAAGATAAAATTGATTTTTTTATCCAAACTAACAGTTCCTTCTAGGCCCGAATTGATTTGATTGATTTTAAATTGGAATGGTTTAACATGCATGCGGCCTTTTTGTATGTCAAATTGCGCTTTGATTTTATCAATTTTCGGATTATTCAATGCTTTAATTTTCAACATTTTACCAATTTTTTCTACCACATCAATACCGGCAATATTAATATTTTCGGTTTTGAACAATCCCGATGCATCCAAGCTCTGCAAAACCGGATTCATTTGTTTATCCAGCTCGACAGCCATTTGCAAATCTGAGAAAAAGTTACCATTTATTTTTTGCATAACCGGTGCATAAGTTTTAAACATAGTCAATTTATCGGCAGTTTGATTAATCGCCAATTTTTTCATGGCAATATTCATAGCAGTTTTTGCATTTTTGCCACTTGTATCATAAGAGCCGTTTAAAGTCATATCACCGCCAAAGGCTTTGGTCAAAACGGTTTGCAAAGTCGCTTTTTGGTCTTTAATTTTGATATTGCCTTTTAAATCGTTCAAATCCATATCTTTATACCGGACTTTGTCGGCATCGGCTGTAAAATTCAGGTCGATATTTTTGGGAATTCTAATCAAACTATCTTGTGTGTTTTCAGTAGCGGAACTATCATCACCGGTCATAAATTCATTCATGTTGATATAGTTGGAATGCATTTTAAAATCGGCTTTTAAAACTTGATTCTTTTTAAGGAAATAAGAAATGTAGTTACTTACTTTTCCGGTTATATCAAAATCACTTTGACCAACTTTTGATTTGAATTCGTTGACATCAAGTGCTTGCGGTGTAATAACGACTTTAGCGGCGTCAATGTTTACGGGATAAGCTAATGAATCGGAAGCAAATTCCATTTGAGTTAAATCAAAATGTCCGGCGGCGTCAAATTTGTTAAATTCTTGTTTTTCAATAGTCGAACTACGTCCTTTGAGCTTCACATCGGCATCAAGTAATCCGGTTAATTTTTTGATTTCGGGCAAATGTATGGCTTGTTTGATTTTGGCTAAATCCATTTTGGATTTAAAATAAGTATCAATATATGGATCTGTCATCGGATTGGCTATGGACAATCTACCATCAGCAGCATTACCGGCAATGCTAAAATGTATTTTAGGCATATTAATTTTGGTTTGATCCAAATTAGTTCCACCGGGAAATGTAATATGCATTGAAACATTAATATCTTTAACCGCTTGCGGTAAATTGGGGTATTTGATATAACCGTTATTTACTTTGAAATCAACCCCGTAAGCCGGATAATTTTTATCATTATAAACCCCTTTAACAAAACCTTTTAAAATTGCTTTTCCATTGGCTTTTAAACCTTTAAAGTCCGGCATATAAGCTTTTGGAACCAAGGACAATAATTTTTTTAAACTGTTTTCTTTGGTTTGATAAGCGATATCCATATTGATATCATCGCCTTTTAATTCCAACATGAGATCAGTCAGCAGTTGCAAATCATTTAAGGATATAAGCGCTTTTTGAATACGGTATTTTGAAAAATCATTTTCTATTGAGATGCCGGCATCCACATCAGCTTTAACATTGTTTAAATAATGCACATTGCCATACTTAACATCAAGCGTATCCATTTGACTTTTGGTCGTCAGCCGGTAAGCATCTTTGGTAAAGACACCGGTGCCTTTATGGTTTAAATTCTTGATTTTTAATAACATACCAAGTGATTGATCGTCATATTTAAAATTGGCATTTTTCAGATAATAAGATTTTAATTTAATGACATAATTTTTCTCAGGCTTTTGAGTTCGGGTTGAATCAGGTTTGACTATGTCATAATTGGCTTTGCCGTTTTTTAATACCATTATATTAATATCGGCACCGTCAACACCAATTTTTTTAATGACCAAATCCTTTGCAAAAAATAAACGTTTGGCATCCAAACTCATATTAAACCGGTCAATTTGTGCTAATCGAACATCTTTGAATTCGTTAATACCATCTAATCTGATATTATTGATTTTTACATGCAAATTGGGAAAATCGGAGAGTAATGACAAACTGACATCGTCATAGGTAAACTTAGCATTGATACTGTTGTTAATTTCCTTTTTGATGAATTTTTCTATATCATCTTTGAAAAAATAGGGCACAGTCAAAACTGTAACAATTAAAACAAACAAGAGGCTAAATAAGATTTTTAGGATTTTTTTCATTTCATTTTTATAAATAATAGGCAAATTTAAGGAAATATTTTAAATATTAATGATTGAATTTGTATTATTTAGAATCTTTCTAAATATAATTGGTTTATGGGAAAATATCATTTTTTCTATATCTTTGGCATTGTAAAAAAAATGTTAAGAAAAATTAATATAATTTTAACTCTTATGAAAAAAAGAAAGATGTTTATGCTCATTAATTCAATTAAAAAGATTGGATTAATCATGCTCTTATTTTTATCGGTTTCGGCTTTTGCTTCCGGTAAGAATGGACAGAATCATGCTGTAGCGGTTCAATTAACCGGTTCCTCATTATATCATGCCGTGGCAACTTCTGCACTTGCTCAAACAGCCGGAAAAGAAGCTCAAAAAGCCCATTCAACAATGAGTCGTGCCGATTATGATAAAATTGATCCTGAGTTTAAAGGAATAGGCCCCGGAAACAATACGGTTCCCTTTATTATTACCCTGGTCGTCTTTATATTGGCCACCATCTTAGGCCGACGCAAAAAATGCAAGGCCCCTAAATTAATGATTTTGATTGCTCTTTTATCATTGGGTTATATGGCTAAAATTACGTATGTCGAAGCACGTGCCTTGGGACGTCAACAAGGCTATGCACCGGTGCAACCTATCTGGTTCTCCCATAAAATACATGCCGGTCAAAATGGCATTAATTGTGAATATTGTCACGTGGATGCACGCACCAGTCGTCATGCCGGTATTCCCAGTTTGAATGTATGTATGAACTGTCATAGTCAAGTCCATAAAGGAAGTGTTTCAGGCACCAAAGAAATTGCAAAAATCTATAAATACTTAGGTTACAATCCTAAAACGATGCAATATGACAAGCCGGGTAAACCGATTCAATGGGTTAAAGTTCACAACCTGCCCGATCATGTTTATTTTAACCATGCACAACACGTGCAAGCCGGAAAAGTAAAATGTCAAGAATGTCATGGACCTGTTGAAAAAATGGATCGTATGGTTGAATACAAAGAATTAGCTATGGGCGATTTTTGCTTGAATTGCCACCGTAAACGTGGTATTGATACTTCTAATCCTTATTACAAACATTACAAATTTAAGGAGATGAAAGAAAAACAAGGTATAGACAAAATTACAGTTGACAAAATCGGTGGTGCCGATTGTTCATCTTGTCACTATTAATAATAATATAAGGTATAAAACATATACAGATGAAAAAATATTGGAGAAGTTTAGAAGAATTAGAAAGCGTTCAAAAGAATGAAGCTGTCGTGCCCTCGATAGAATTCCCGACTGACGGACTTTCTAAGGACGAAATAAAGAATAAGTATGTTTCAAACCGTAGAGATTTCTTAAAATTATTAGGATTTTCTACTGCTTATGCCGTAGCCGCAACCAGTTGTCAACAACCGGTGCGTAAAGCTATTCCCTTCTTGCAACGACCGGCTAATATCACGCCCGGCGTCGCTAATCATTACGCCACTACTCTTTCGACCGTCGATGATTACGCCAGTGTTGTGGTCAAAGTACGCGACGGCCGTCCGATTAAAATAGAAGGTAACAAATTATCTAAAATTACACAAGGCGGTACCAATGCACGAATTCAAGCCGCCGTTTTGGGTTTATATGATACGGCCCGCTTACAACATCCGCTTAAAAACGGCCAAAAAACAAGTTGGGATAAAGTCGATGCCGAAATCACTAAAAAATTAGGAGAAATTGCAGCTACCGGTCAAAAAATTTACATTGTTGCAGGAACGGTAATCAGTCCTTCAACCAAAAAATTGTTTGAAGATTTTAAAGCCAAATATCCAACAGCCGAAGTGGTTTATTTAGATCCGGTTTCTTATTCAGCCATGCTTGAAGCCAATGAAGCAACTTTTGGCAAAGCTGCTATTCCCTCCTACCATTTTGATCAAGCCAAAGTTATTGCCGGATTTAACACCGACTTTTTGGGCACTTGGCTTTCGCCGGTTCAATTTGCTGCAGATTATGCCAAAACGCGTGATTTGACCAAAGGACAAAAAGAAAT
>WGDF01000020.1 GCA_015493405.1 Flavobacteriaceae bacterium | reverse complement strand
GCTTTTAAGAAATCGTCTAATTCACCGTTCATAACTTGATCGACCTGAGAGGTTTCATAACCTGTTCTCACATCTTTGACCAATTTATAGGGGTGCATGACATAATTTCGAATCTGTGACCCCCACTCTATCTTCTTTTTATTAGCCTCAATAGCATTGCGCTCAGCCATACGTTTTTGCATTTCTATTTCATACAAACGTGACTTGAGCAATTTCATGGCCTTTTCTTTATTTTCAAGTTGCGAACGGGTTTCGGAATTTTCAATCATAATACCCGAAGGCTCATGTCGGAGTCTTACCGCAGTTTCAATTTTATTGACGGCTTGGCCGCCGGCACCGCTTGAGCGCATGGTTTCCCATCGGATGTCTGCCGGATTGATGTTAATTTCTATAGTATCATCGACCAAAGGATAGACATAAACCGATGCAAAAGACGTGTGTCGTTTGGCATTACTGTCAAAAGGAGAAATCCGCACCAAACGATGCACCCCGTTTTCTCCTTTGAGATAGCCATAAGCATAATCACCGGCTATTTCTATGGTGACTGTTTTGACGCCGGTAACATCTCCGGCTTGGTAATTCAGTTCCTTGGTTTTGTAATCATTTTTTTGCGCCCACATCAAATACATCCGCAATAACATTTCAGCCCAATCATTGCTCTCTGTGCCACCGGCACCTGCCGTTATTTGCAAAACGGCACTGAGCTCATCGGCTTCTTCAGATAACATATTACGAAACTCAAGGGCTTCAATCAACCGCTTGGCGCGGTCATATTGCGCCATAACCTCTGTTTCAGAAGCTTCTTTTTCTTTGTAAAAATCATATAAAATCTGCAATTCTTCTATAGCTTCTCCGGCCTGATCATAATCTGCCAACCACTTTTTTTTAGATTGGATAGATTTCATAATCAATTGCGCCTCCTTAGGATGATTCCAAAAATCAGGGTCGCCGGTTTTTTCTTCTTCATTTTCTATTTCAATCCGCTTTTGATCTAGGTCAAAGATAGTATTTTAAAGCAGTGAGACGTTTTTCCAAATCCTTCAATTGTTCTTGCGTAATCATAAAATTAAATTTACTATTTGCAAAAATAGCACAATAAATTTTTATTATTAAATATTTATTTATATTTTGGGCACTTTAAAATAAACACTATGAGCAAAAAAATAAAGGTCGATATGGAATTTCCCATTCATGCGTCGCCAAATATGATTTTTCAGTATTTGACTACACCTTCAGGTTTGAGTGGTTGGTTTGCAGATGATGTCAATTCCAGAGGAAAACTCTATACTTTTATATGGGATGACAATCCGGAAAAAGCCAAAATTTCTGCTAAGAAAGATAATGAAAGAGTGAAATATAAATGGTTGGATGAAAATGATGAAGAAACGGGCACTTATATCGAATTTAAAATATCGGTAGATGAGTTAACCAAAGATGTTTCCTTAATGATAACGGATTTCTGTGATGATGGTGAAGAAGAAGAAACACGCTTATTGTGGGAAAACCAAATTGGGGATTTAAAACATATTATTGGGGCAATTTAAAAAAATCGATTCAAATACAAACTAAAAAAGTCCATTGAAATACTTCGATGGACTTTTTATTTATTTCTAATTGCATTTCTTTCCTTTAAACTCATAGACTGTAGGACGCTTTCGTAGGAATGGTCTATCAAATCTTGAATTAAACCGGGCGCTAAATGCCTTTCAATACTTATAGTATTCCAATGTTTTTTATTCATATGATATCCGGGTGTGATCTGCCAATACTGTGCCCGCAGCGCAATAGCTTTATCCGGATCGCATTTCAAATTGATTTTTAAAGGATCTGATTCCAGATTCATCAAAGCAAATACTTTTTGACCGACTTTAAAGACTAATGTATCTCGGTCAAAAGGAAAACTTTCACTTACAGCCGGTTTGTCTAAACAATATTGTCTTAGGGTTTCGATATTCATAAGGCTAAGATACAAAAAAGACTGCTTCAGTAGAAACAGTCTTAAAAGTTATAATAAAATAGAATTAGAACTTGGCGTTAAAGCCTAATCCAAAGATCTCTTTAAGCTGAATATCTTGTAAAGCATTATCATCATACAATAAATTCAAACCAAAATTGGCACTGATGTATTTATTGATGGTCATCACCATATTCATTTGATAATCGACATCTACATTTTCGGGGTGATCTAAATAATTGCTATACAAACCTAAAATGTTTTCCATAGAGATATTCTTCATCAAATCGAATTTGTAATAACCATTGATGGCCATTCCCAATTCATAACGCAAATTTTTACCCGGATCAACACCATAAGCGCCAATAGCCGATAGAGCGTCATCACTTACAATAGTCAATTTAGAAGTTGCCGGTGCAAAATTAATTTTTAAGTTGTCTGATTTTTTCCACAACATACCGGGGCCAAAGCTCAAATAAGCCGGTGCAAATAATTTGGAGGTCAAAACTTTGGGAGAGACGCTATAATCGAAACCATCGGTAAATTGTGTTTTGAAATTACCAAAAAATGAATAATACCATAATTTAGAAGCTTGATGTCCATAAGTAGAATTTAGTTCAAAACGGTCATCTGTTTTTTTGGTTGCATCGTTGATCTGACTTAAGCCATAAGCCATAATCAATTTGGTATCCCAAACATTTTTAGCTTTCTTATAATTAAAATTATAATTAATTAAACCATTTAAAGCTAAGGCATCTTCACCGCCTTTAAGCCAATTGCTAAAGGAAGCTTGATTGAACATCAGGCTGATGTCCCCATTATTGTTCCAACCTTCTTTTACCTCTTTTTTATCTTGAGCGTGAAGGCCTAAACCTGCTAACAATAAGATAATCATCAATAATTTTTTCATTTTCATTTGTTTTTTGTTTTATTCAGCAAAAATACCACAATAAATTTAACATTCAAAAAAATATTAACAGTTTTAAAATTCTCAGAATTTATTTATGCATAATAGCCGGTTCCTTTATAAATTGAGTTGAAAAAGTATAAACTTTTTGATCTTGTTTAAATTTGACCAAGAGCTTATCGACTGTTTTATCATTAAAATCATCCGATTTATTTATTTGAGCCGAGAAGAAATACTTGCCGGGAGCCAACTCTTTTTTGGGATCCATTTGCGCACCATTATCTAAATTGACCAAACTGTATCGATCCAATACCATATCTTTATGATCGTTCAAAATATGAATTTGTGCCATCATAACCGGCTTCTTTAAAATTATTTTCGCACTGTATTGGACATAAATAGGCGCATGTTCAATACCGGGAAAAACCATTGCCTTTTGGGCTTCTGAAATTTTTCCGATATCACTTTTACAACTTTGCAAAAAAGCGAAAAACGCTACTAATATTGCAGTTAAGATATATTTTTTCATCTGTATATTTTCTAATTAACAATCAATTTCTGTACCATAGCATTTTGATCATTACTAATCTTGATCATATAAATACCTTTATGAAGCTGATTTAATAAGACTTCTGTTTGCAATTGATTCAATGAACCCTTTTTAACGACACCGCCTAAAACATTATAGATTTCATAATTTAATTTAGACTTTTGCAACAAACGCTCATTCAATTTAATCGTGATTCGGTGATTGGAAACCGGATTAGGGTAAACGACCGGTTGCTCTTTCGAATTAAAAGCCACAGCTTGAGCATTATCGACGGAGATTTTCCACATGCCCCGGCCAAATGTCCCGACATATAACTCTTGGCTGGCATAGTTGATTCTCAAATCATTCACTATAACATTGGGCAAACCGGTTCCCAATTTTTGCCAAGATGCCATTGTATTATTTTTCCAATAAACCCCAAGTTCCGTTCCCAAAAATAAAGTTTCATTATTTTCATCGGTTTTAAGCACCAATCGTTTGGCAACAACATTGGGTAAACCGGCGCTCATATTAGTCCAATGCTGACCGTTATCTGTTGATTTAATTACTTTTTCATTACCATATCCGGCTATAGAAGCATATAATATATTGGAATTCGGTTTGGCTATCAAACTGGTTAATCTTAAACCATTAGGCACACTAATCGCATGCCAAGTGTTACCATCATCGGAACTGTAACTTCCGGTTCCATTATTTCCGACTAAGCAAATACGGGTTGAAGCATTGTATGTTGTAAGATTAATATAGGTAATTGGAGTATTGCCACTAGAGAGCGCAACCCAATTATTGCCTCTGTCGGTTGATTTAT
>WGDF01000019.1 GCA_015493405.1 Flavobacteriaceae bacterium | reverse complement strand
CCTTGGTTAATGGTTAATGTATGACCCGAAGGTACCGCCATATGACCATAAATAACAATAGGCTTGTCATCGGTAAAAGTAGTGTCTCCATTTAAGAAAAACCCCGATATTTTAGAGGTTGCACCGGTTTGCGGGTCGGTGTAAACCGTCAATGAATCTTTACTGCCATCAGGGAAGCGTTGGGGATAATAAAAATGGGCATCTTTGACAAAGGCTGTCAATAGAATATGATTGGTTTTGTCCGCATCTTCCACAAAAAGTTTCTCTTCATAAACCGGATCCGTCAGTTGGTTGATATCTGCAGTTACTTCTACAAATACAAAAATACTGTCCTTGGCATGAATTAAGATGTTTTCAAAAGATTTTCCGGTATCTCCATCGACATTTAAGCGGTAAAAGGATTGATTGCCTTTCTCGAGATAGATTTTGTTCAGATGGATATCATTATTAGAAGTATTATATATTTTAAAATGATAGGTGCGAGATGCAATATGCGTAAAAACCGAGTCTAAAAACAGGGTGTCTTTTTCGATTTTAAAATCGTTATGGCCCGGAAATGAGTCGAAATTTTTACGACAGGAACTGCCCAAAATTATCAGAAAAAATAAGAATAATGATAAGATGAGTTGGCGCATATGAGTTTTTTTAATAAACGTTAAAAATACACATTTATTTTAGGAACTCAAAAATAAGCTTTAATGACTCAGTAATCGAGAATAAAGAGTGAAAATATTTTTGGGCTAAAAATGTTGCATTTAGTGGACAAACCTAGTTTTTTAACTATCTGAAATAAATTATGTAAGGTTTGTTACATAATGACGACTATAATCCTATAACAATTAATTTTTAGACTTATGAAAACAAAAGTATTTTTAGTTTTTGCCCTATTTATAATGGGCAATTTATGGCAAACAACAGCACAAGTCGTTATTCAAGATGACGCAACTTATGACACAACTTCTCAAATGCTCATGGCCAATGAGATGTTTGAAAGCGGGGAGCCTTTTGCAGAAGCATTGGGCTATAATTTAGATGTTTTGGATCCTATGGTTTTAAATGTTCCGGATTCATTGGCTTATACTTTAGGTATTGAAAATTATGAATATTCTCGCTATAATTTAGGCACTTTAACCGGCCGTTCAGGGATGGGTACTCATATGATGTGGTCACCTGTTGTGGTTGCCAAAGCGGCTATGGAGCCCGCTTCTTTTGATGGAACGATGACCGGTGGGACGGCCAATGGCTATAAAGAAGATGATGAATTTATGAAAATGATGGGGCATTTTGGAGCAATAACAAACCACACGCCACCTATGCACGGTTACCCTCAGTTTACAGATTTTTATAGTGGCGTGAATACCTTGCCGCAAGCTGTTGCGACTGATTTTCAAACCAATTGGGCGACCCTGCATTGGGATCGCAGTCAAATGGACAAAACCTTAAATTTGGGCGCCATGGGGCAGTCCATGTCTAAACAATATCTTTGGGCACAGGATATGCTCAGTGCTTTTCATGATGCCAATGATAATGGTATAGAAGCAGATGGCACTATTTCTCCGGATTTACCTAATAGTCCGGAATTTGATCCCAATAATAATGTTTATTATGGTGGTGACGGTCTAGATGGATTTATTGGCACCATGTTAACGGCGGTCGCTATCAACAAAACCAAGTTTGTCATTTCTACTTTGGCTTTTGATGGCTCCGATTTGGGTGGCATCGATCCGGCAACTTACGATCCGGCAAACGGTATCAAATTTTTTCCGCACAAGATCAGTTTATCAGAAGCGCCCACAACAACAGGTTTGCCGCCCAGACCTAGTGGCTTTACCGTAACCGATGCGTCTAGTGATTTATTTGACCAAGTTTCTTTTTTAACTGCAACTTTAGGATTTACCGATATGATGAATATCAATAACAC
Organism: Flavobacteriaceae bacterium; assembly: GCA_015493405.1. GTDB lineage: Bacteria > Bacteroidota > Bacteroidia > Flavobacteriales > Flavobacteriaceae > WGBX01. The sequence goes on along the minus strand of WGDF01000019.1, from coordinate 6,672 downwards.
GTCTGATCCGGCGCATTTAGCCTACCATGAAGTTTTTGATGGGGATCCGTTTCCTGCACCGATGAGTGTTACCGGCAATCCCGGTCCTTTTGATTTGATGAAAGGTACCAGTAAAGTTTTGCTGATGAATATTATGGCGATGCATTTTAATAATGCAGCAGGTACTTTTGTCGATACGGCTGATTTTGATGGAACAACTTTAACTCAAGGCACTACCATAACGGCTGAAAATGCAGCCTATACGATTGTTGCTTTAGAAAAAGCTTCAATGGTTTTTATGGGCACGCCTTTGCAAATAGCTGCTGACAATGCTTTGACAGCCCAAGCTGATTTTATATTGCAACATTTCGTTCATGTAAATGGTGGTTTTAATGGTAATTATGATGTTAATCTGGGTGTAGGTAATGGAAATATCGACCTTGCTGCAAATGCCGCTCTCACAAGAGCTTTATATATTGCTTACCGGCATACCAATAATACGGCATACCTAACAGCTGCTGACAATGGCTACAACTTTTTGATTAATAATTATTATCAACCATCTGAGCATGTTTTTCTGACAGAATTATACAATACCACAGCTACATATAATCCTTGGAATATTGCCATTCTATCAGGTGCATTAAGGGAAGCAAATCTTATAGGCAATCATCCTGAAGCTGCTAACATTTATGTCCGCTTCTTTAAAAATGTTGTCAATAAAATGCAATTAGCAGAGGCTGAACAAACCGGAGAAACCGGTAATGATTCCGATGGTGACGGCATTCCGTATATTGTCGGTGGTCATAAACCTTTTGTGATGGCTGAAAGCGCCACACTTGACACCACTTTAGCTTTAACCGAAGAACAAATATTGGCTTTAGGCGTTAAGGTTTATCCCAATCCAACGACCGATATTATTAAATTGAGTCTTAATAATACACTTGCAAATGCTAGCCTTAAGGTTAATATTTACAGTTTAAATGGTCAAGAAGTTTTTCAGAATACCCGAATATTGTCAGATGGGCAGCAACAAATAAATTTGCCTGTTCATTTGGCTAAAGGGCAATATATTTTGAGAGCTGCTTTGAACAAAGATATTATCAAAATCGTGAAATTGATCGTTTTATAATTTTGTTAATTTAGGTTAGTAGTTAGGGAGAGACTGTCATATATTAACGATGGCAGTCTCTTTTTTAACCATAATTAAGGCATAATTTGTATTTCGAACATTTTATCCCATTTTTTTCCGGTGACGAATAAATGACCTGTTTTTTTGTCATAAGCAATACCATTGAGCACATCTAATTGCGGGTGTTGGGTTACTTTTTGATGTAAGTCGGCTAAATTGATAATTCCTTCGACAGCACCGGTTTTCGGATTGATAATTGCTAAAGCATTTTTTTGCCAAATATTGGTATAGATTTTACCATCGACCCATTCCAATTCATTTATTCTAATTATTTTATGCCGGTTGGTGTAAACATTGATAAAATCTTTTTCAGCTAAAGTTTTGGGATCGAGTTGCCATATTTTTTCAGTACCGTCAGATTTATATAAAACTTGACCATCGTTGCACAAACCCCAACCTTCTTTACTTTGATGGTATTTGAATTCACCTGTTTTTTCCAGATTGGTATTGTAAATAAATCCGATGCCGCTTTGCCAAGTCAGTTGGTAAACTTTATGGTTAAGGACACTGATGCCTTCACCGAAATATCGGCGATCCAAATCAATTTTCTTATAAATTTTTCCGGTTTTATAATCGGTTTTGCGCAAACTGGAGCTGCCATGCAATCCGGTGCCTTCATAGAGTGTGTCTTTATAGAACTCAAGGCCTTGCGTAAAGGCATCGATATCGTGAGGATAGGTATGAATTAATTTGTAAGAAAGTACCTTGGGGGCAATACCGGCATAGAGTTCGATGGTTTTTTCAATAGATTTAAGCGTTTTTCCGGCTTGATTAAAATCGAATTTCAATTGGTGTTGTCCCAATTTAAAATTTTGATTTAAAGTTATTTCAAATTGATCTTTATAAGGGATTTCTTGCAATTGTTGTCCATCAACAGAAATGATAATTTTATCAATAGTCGAATGATTTAAGTTGTTAATTTGAACTTTTATCGCTTTATCTTGCTGTGGTTTTTCGGGTAGATTAATACGTATTTTAACCTCTTTTTGGCAAGCAGATAACATTAATGCAAAGAATAAGATTAGGCCGAAGTGTTTCATTTTGGGGTATTTTAAACCAAACTTTCCAAAAGTTAAAAGTCCTTTGGAAAGTTTTATAGATGGATGAATGATATGGTATTAGTTTTCCTTTTTGACCAGTTCACGAACCGGTTGGTTTAAGACCAAGTCAATATAGAGATTGATATTATCTTTTAAATCGCGGCGATGACTGATAAAATCCAAGAAGCCATGTTCCAAAATAAATTCGGATCTTTGAAAACCTTCAGGTAAATCTTTTCCGGTCGTATCCTTGATGACGCGAGGGCCGGCAAAACCGATTAAAGCACCGGGTTCGGCAATATTAATGTCACCGAGCATAGCAAAAGATGCAGTTGTACCACCGGTTGTAGGATCAGTTAAGAGTGAAATATAAGGCACTTTAGCTTTTCCCATACGGGCAATTGCGGCCGAAGTTTTAACCAATTGCATCAGTGATATGGCAGCTTCTTGCATACGAGCGCCGCCGGATTTGGAAATCATTACCAAAGGTATTTTATGTTCTGTAGCATAGTCCATAGCACGTGCTATTTTTTCTCCGACTACGGCACCCATAGAACCACCGATAAAAGCAAAATCCATAGCGGCCACAATCAAATCTTTATTTTTTGATTTTCCGATACCAATACGGACAGCATCATTTAATTTTGTTTTTTTATAGGCAGCTTTAAGGCGATCAGTATATTTTTTGGTGTCTTCAAATTTGAGTGGATCTTTGGATTTTATATCCTTCCAAAGTTCTTTATATTGATGGTCATCGAAGAGAATTTCGAAATACTCTTCACTCCCTATGCGCATATGATAACCGTCTTCAGGGCTGACATATAAGTTTTCAATTAAGACTTCTTTATCGACTATTTTACCCGAAGGGGTTTTATACCAAAGGCCTTTGGGTATATCTTTTTTCTCTGAGGTTGGCGTTACAATACCTTTTATCTTTCTTTTAAACCAAGACATAATATGTTGTTATTTAGTTAATTGAATGAGTACTATTTTTCAATAGTTATGGTGTTCACATTGTTTAGATCTTCAAAAGCACGAGACAAGCGTTTGATGAAGGTTAATTCGCCTTCGCGTAACCATTTGCGGGGATCGTAATATTTTTTATTGGGGAGATCGGCTCCTTCGGGATTTCCGATTTGTGATTTTAAATAATCTCTGTATTTTTCAAAATAATCTCTGACACCTTCAGTAAAAGCGTATTGCGTATCCGTATCAATATTCATTTTGATTACGCCGAAAGTTATGGCATTTTTGATGTCATTTAATTCAGATCCACTTCCGCCATGGAACACAAAATTAACCGGTTGTTGGTCTTTTGTATTGAATTTATCGGCTATATATTTTTGAGAATTTTTCAAGATATCAGGTCGCAACATTACATTTCCGGGTTTGTAAACACCGTGAACATTACCAAAGGAAGCTGCAATAGTAAAATAAGGACTGATTTTGCGGAGTTCCTCAAAAGCATAGGCAACTTCTTGGGGTTGGGTATATAGTTTGGCATTATCGACATCTGAATTATCAACACCATCTTCTTCGCCACCTGTAATTCCCAGCTCAATCTCAAGGTGCATATCCAATTTTTTCATTCTTTCAAGATATTTTTTACTAATCTCGATATTTTCTTTTAATGGTTCTTCGGAAAGATCTAACATATGTGAGCTGAAGAGGGGCTTCCCGTTTTTTTTGTAAAATTCTTCACCTGCTGTTAATAAGCCGTCAATCCAAGGGAGCAATTTTTTAGCGGCATGATCCGTATGGATAATGACCGGTACGCCATACAATCCGGCGAGTTCATGAACATGTAAAGCACCGGCTACGGCGCCGGCTATTGAAGCTTGTTGATGATCATTTGGCAAACCTTTTCCGGCTATAAAATGAGCGCCTCCATTAGAGAATTGGATAATGACAGGTGCTTTCATGTCGCGAGCTGTTTCCAAAGCTGCATTTATAGTATCTGATCCGGTTACATTAACCGCCGGTATGGCAAAACCTTTTTCTTGAGCATAAGCAAATAAATCTTGTAATTGTTGTCCGTAGACTATTCCGGGTTTTAATTTCATAATTTCAATTTTTGTTGTGTAAAATTACTGATTTTTTTTAAAACAAGCCCTTAAGTTGACTTCATTTTGTTTTATCGGCATCTTTTATAAATTAATCAATTGGTTTTAAGGCAATTTTTATAACTTTGCATTTTAATTTTAAAATCTTTTTATGTCGATTAACAGAATTATGGATCCGATTGGTAAACTGATGGGATTGCGTTACAAATCACACCCTTGGCATGGGATAAATATCGGGCCGGATGCGCCAAAAAGTTTAACAGCTTTTATAGAAATGGTACCTACAGATACCGTCAAATATGAAGTAGATAAAGAAAGTGGTTATTTGCGTATTGACCGGCCACAAAAATATTCCAATGTCGTGCCGACTTTATATGGTTTTATTCCACAAACTTATTGTGCGGAATTGGTCGCGGACTATGCCAATGAAAAAACCGGTCGTAAAGATATTGTTGGCGATAAAGACCCCCTGGATATTTGTGTCTTGACCGAAAAAGAAATCGTTCATGGCGATATTATTATGAAATCAAAACCTATTGGTGGTTTCAGAATGATTGACGGGAATGAAGCAGATGACAAAATTATTGCTGTGTTGGAAGGGGATGCTGTTTTCGGTATTTATGATGATGTGTCGGAACTTCCCCAAATTATTGTAGATCGCTTAAAACATTACTTTTTAACTTATAAAGATTTACCGGGGAATCCGAGTAATGTCGAGATTACGGCTACTTATGGTGCTGAGGAAGCTCAAGAAGTCATTAAACGTTCCATGAAAGACTATCGGAATAAATTAAACAATTTAGGTAGTTTATTGCATTCAGAATAGTTTATATGATATACTAAATTAAGGAGGCTTTTCAAAATTTTGAAAAGCCTCCTTTTATTTTAAAAATATTTAACGGGCCGACAACGGTCTGTTCTTTTTGAAAAATCGTAGCGCAGCATAAGTTCGTGTGACCCGTAACTATCGTGGCGCAAATCGGATAGCGTATAATCATACGAGTAACCAATAGACAATTGTTGTGATAAAAATAATTGAAACAAACCGACAAAGGCATCTTCATGGCGGTAACTAAATCCAATTCCCCAGCGTTCATGGTATAAATTCATTGAAAAATCAAAGGACATGGGTGCATTGGGCGTGTATTTAAATACAATACTCGGTTTCACTTTAACCACTTCATCTAAATCAAAAACATAACCGGCCATAAAAAAGTAATGCCGAACTAATAAGGCTTGTCCGGTAGATTGGGGGCTAAAATTTTGGTCCAGCAACCGGGGAGCGGAAATGCCGATATAATAATTATAGGTATAAAAATATAAGCCGACGCCTACATTGGGTAAAAACCGGTTGTTGATATTATATATTTCAGGATCGCCCGGATGATAGGCATCTCTACTGGTTAAATCCAAATTCATAATATGAAAGCCTGCATTTAAACCGAAACTCAAACGGGAATCAAAGCCAATGTCAATCTGATAAGAATAGTCCCAATAAAACATGGTTTGTTGTAAAGGCCCGGCTTTATCATTAGTGGCGGTAAACCCCAGACCCATATTTTTATGTATGGGACTATGAATTGAAAAGGTTTGTGATTTAGGAGCATCATCAATACCAACCCACTGCATTCTGACCATGCCGGTCATAATAAAGCCTTCTTTAGTGCCGGCATATGCCGGATTTATTTCAATAGGATTATACATATATTGAGAAAATTGCACATCTTGTTGACCATATGCAGCATCAAAATTTAAAAATAATATACTTATTATGTATATGATAAATGATATCTTTTTCATAATCATCTTTTAAAACTTATCTATTTAAATAAACTGAACCGGTAAAAATATTTTCGACATCCGGAATACCCAAATCAATGACATAATAATAAACGCCAACCGGCAATTTATGTGTTTTATCTCCTTGAGCATAACCATCCCAATAGTTGTTGGTATTATTGTAACCGGTGGTTTGGAAAACCAAATTACCCCAACGACTGTATATTTTGACGACAGATTTCGGAAAACTTTCGATACCTAATATTTCAAAATGATCATTTAAACCATCATCATTAGGCGTCAATATGTCATAAACATGAATATTCGGTGTCGGGACAATGGTTGGATCATCCGGTTCGTTATCATTTTCGACATCGACATCAGCAAAATTTGTTGGATCGTCAGATATGTCGGTAACCTCATTATTATCCGGATCATAGCCGGTTGCCGTAGCCGTATTCTCAACATAACCACGAGAAATATCAGCTAATGTTACGATATATGTACCGGTGAATGTATGATCATCTACTTGGTTTGCCCCAAGTGTAATATGAGCAGGATTAACACTGATTAACGGATCATCCACTCGGATGTCTTTAATAGTTACATTGCAGCGATT
>WGDF01000018.1 GCA_015493405.1 Flavobacteriaceae bacterium | reverse complement strand
TTACCATCTCGGATAACTGCCCTGAAGCATTATAAGTGTATAAGTTTTTTTGACTTGGCACAAGGGCATTCGCATTGAAATTGTAATAATAATTAATGATTTCTGCTATCATACCGGAATTGGTGTAAGTATATTCCGATTTATTTTGTTGCAAAAGGGAACTGCTGCTATTGTCCCATGTGTTAAAAGCATCTTCAATATTCATATTGTTATTGTCAAATGAAAAAGTTTGCAAAGAATTTAACGTATAGACGCTATTAGCAGCATCGTAATTTTTGCCGGTGATGCTATCCAAACGAATAGTTGCGGTATTGGGTTGCCTGTTTTGCAGGTGTTGAACAAATTGGTCAAAATGATCGATTCGCTCTACAAAAGCATTGGTATTTGACTGTGCCAAATTTTTTCCTCCTATAAGAATAAATGCAATTAAATAAAATAATTTTGTTTTCATAATTGAAATTTTAGATTGTTAATACAGCAACAAAACTAAAATAACAATACATATAACCAAAGTCCGGTTTATTGAAACGAGGATTTCATTGCACTAAACACAGGTTTCATACAACAAAGCTTAGCGTTTATTAAAAAGTGGTAAAGCTATGACACAAAATAATCCAAAAACAATCACCAATAAAGTTTGTGCGGCCCACATCAGCAAGCCAAAAGCGGCGCCGGTTTCCTTGGAAACGCCATAAAGCAAAAGCGCTTCGGCAACAAAAACCGGATAGACCCCAAAACCACCATTGGAAATTACCATAGCAATACTTCCGGCAATAAAAGCAACTAAAACCGCATCCAGACCTAGATGTTTGGTTTCGGGAAAAGCCAGCAAAACCACCCAAAACATAGCTACATATAAAAACCAAATTAAAGTTGTTTGAATGATAAACCACCATTTATGCGGCATTTTCAAGATACTGTGCATCCCCTGCAATAAACCCGTGATAAAATCCTTAATTTTTAAAATTATGATATTTTGAGAAGTGTAAGTCCATTTCAGAAATAACCAAATTACGAATATGAAAATAAGTAATTCACCAGTCAACCAAATCGGATTTTTTGGTAATTTCGGTGCTAATAATTCGTATATCAAATCAAACTGCAAAAAAAGCGCTAAAAAGATAAAAAGCGCTAAAAAGATAATATCTGCGATACGCTCAGCGACTATCGTTCCAAAAGCTTTTTCAAATTGGATATCTTTTTCATACTTGACCAAAGAAGCTGCCCGCCCTACTTCACCGGCTCTGGGAATAACTAAATTTAGCAAATAAGAAAGACCTACCGTTAGAACCAAATTGGTTTTACGGGGATGATAATGCAAGGTTTCCAATAGGTAATCCCAACGATAAGCTCTAATTATATGACTGAGCAAACCCAAAAACAGGGATAAAAAAAGCCATTTAAAATCAGCATTTTTAATAGCCTTAAAAATAGCATCCAATTGCTGATTTGTAAAACCGGATAAATAAAAATATAAGATAGCCGCACCAATCAGTAAGGGTAATATGATTTTGAGCGCCTTCTTCAATTATTTATTTTAATAAATTAGTGTTGGTATCAGGAAATATAATAGTCGGGCTAAAACTTTTAGCTTCAGCCATTTCCATCCAAGTATAAGTAATGATAATGATGACATCACCTTTTTGTACCCTGCGTGCGGCCGGTCCGTTAAGCGTAATTTCACCACTACCGCGTTTTCCTTTGATGATGTAGGTTTCAATACGTTCGCCGTTATTAACATTGACAATCTGTACTTTTTCGCCTTCTACCATATTGGCGGCTTCAACCAAATCGGCATCAATAGTAATACTACCGATATAATCCAATTCGGCTCCGGTAACTCTGACTCTGTGTATTTTAGACTTAAAAACTTCTACTAACATAGTTTTGCAAAGATATATAATTTTTCTATTGAAAACAGGTCAATAAATATGCCAAAATGAAAAACCACTTTGTCCAATCAAAAGGCGTTTTGAATAAATGAAAAGCTCATTTCAAGCAATGGGTCTTTTCCAAACATCATTTAAATTGTTCTTTTGTTGTAAATTATAAAAATAAAGATTTATGAAAAAACTACTTTCTATTGTGTTCCTATTTATAGCTATAGCTTTACAGGCACAACAAATTCAAAAAATTGATCCCATCAAAGATTCTGGCTGGTTCTTTAGCCTCAGAGCGGGATATGATATTCTTCCCTCATACTACAATGACACGCCCTTCATCGATTATAATGGTGGCATTGAAATCGGCTCTTCTATTGATTATTACTGGAAATGGTATGGATTAGGCTTTGATTTTGATTTTATTCAAAATAAACCCAAATCTACTTATCCCACAGAAAATGTATATTTTCCGCCGATTGGTGGTATGGTAACAAAATGGGGATTACAAGAACAAGGTATTACCCGTATGTTTTTTGGTATCGGCCCGGATTTTAAATACAATACGGGAAAATTTATGGCCGAACTAAATCTTAGAGCCGGCTATGGATTGATCAAAGGTGGTCAAGTTGCTTTAACTGAAAAAAATAGTGGTAGTGATTTTATTTTAAATTATCATGCGGGTTATAAAACCGGAGCCATATCTTCTAAAACCCAATTGCGTTTCACTTATTTTTTCAATCAAAATTGGGGGGCGCATATCGGTGCATATTATATGAATCATTATAAAGTAACGGAAATGGAAAATAAAAGCGGCATTGCTTCATCCTATTATCCTTATCAAGATTTTGAACATGGGAACTTGACTTATTATGAATTGGAAAATGAGCCAAAACAACGCAAAGCTTGCAACTGTAAAATATCTTCTATTGGGGTGTTTGCCGGTATCACTTATAAATTTCCGATTAAACCTAAACCTGTGGTAGTAAAAGAAAAAAAAGCTCCTGCTCCTCAAAAATATGATTTAACGGTGACCGCTAAAGATAAATTTACACATGAAGTATTACCAGATACTGATGTGGTTGTTAAAAATAAGAAAGGTGAAATTATAGAATCCGGACGCACCAATAATTTTGGAGTGGTAGTATTTAACGATATTAAACCCGGTAATTATGATATCGAAGGCGCTTTATATGAAAAAGCTTTATCATCCAATAGTGTCAATAAAAATGAATTTATTGGTGGAAAAACACTTCAAAAAGAAATTTTATATAATGATAATAACTTTATTTTAAAAGGTAATGTAGTCGAATGCAATAGCAATACGCCTGTCTCAAATGTTAAAGTCATCTTGGAAAATAAAAATGAAGCTTTACAAAAATCAAGCTTAACTGATAGCAAAGGCAACTTTAAATTCTATTTGAAACAAAAAGCAAACTTCGATATCTATGGTAAAAAACAAAAGTATTTTTCTCAAACCGAAAAAATTACTACCAATGATTTTGATCGTAACAAAACCTTATTCATTAAATTGGAAATCTGTATGGATAAAGCTGATTGTGGCAGTGCTATACGTTTAAATAACATCCATTATGATTTGGATAAATATTTCATCCGAGAAGATGCCAAGCCCGAATTAAATAAATTAGTGGAGTTTATGAAAGATAATCCCGATATTAAAGTAGAAGTATCTTCTCATACCGATAGTCGTGGTTCTGATTCATATAATCTAAAATTATCTCAAAATAGAGCCAAGGCAGCTGTTGATTATATTATTTCTAAAGGTATCAGCCCATCAAGAATAACTGGAATTGGTTATGGCGAAACGCGTTTGCTCAATCAGTGTAGTAACGGCGTTAAATGTAGCGAAGCCGAACATCAAATCAATCGTAGAACAGAAATGAAAATTATCTGTCCGCAATAATTTTAAAATGCAAATTTATGAAGTTTCACTTAAAGGTATTTTTTTTATTATTGAGTCTCAGCCTCATAGCTTGTGATAAGAATGACGATGCGCAAAATAATCCGCAAACGCCTACTGACGGCTTTACCATACAGGGACAATTTTATGATACACCAAATTGTTATATTGAATTCAGCAATAGTCAAGACGTCATAAAATTGTTTTTCGCCAATGGAAGAATGTTTGACAACAATAATCAAATCAATGGCAGCACAGGAGCCTATCTATTTTCAATTAATACCACTAATTGGGTCGAATTGATTATTTTGGCATCTGAAAATCCAAGTATTGCGACACCACAATACCCCCATATTCAAACAGGGATTCCATATGAAGCGGCACATAATGGGAGTGCCATTGTTCACAACGAAACGATAGAATCGTTGTCACCGCCTTTTATGATTAATGGAATGGAGTTTGGTGAAAATAAAAATGAATATCCACCAAATGATCCCAACTTTCAAGTCCATAAAGTTGGAAACACTAACCCTGTTTTGACCCTAAACGCTTATAATTATAATACCAATACACAAACGGGGAATATCAATGCTGATTATACTTTCAAGGATGCCTTAGGCCAAACTATTACAGGCCATTATGAAGGTAGCATAGGAATTTTATTAAATTAATCTTTTTTCTTTTTTTATTCAATACCAATGCGGCTTGAAAATCAGGTCGCATTGGTAATTTAAAAAAATCTTATTTTTGAAAAAAATAACAAGATGTCTGACTATATTTTTCAACCAATTACTTTTGCCTCGACTGACTATTCAAAAGTGGTTCAACTCAGATCACTTGTTTTACGCCAACCTTTAGGCCTACACTTCACGAGTAATGATTTAAAAGGGGATCAACACGAATTAATCTTCGCTTTAATGCTCAAAAACAGCCCCATTGCTTGTGTGCAAATAAGGCCTTTATCAAAAACGCTTGTCAAACTGAGACAAATGGCAGTAACGCCAGATTATCAAAGACAAGGTTTAGGAAAAAAACTAATTCAAAAAGTTGAGGCTTATTTACAAACACAAGGTGTTCATCATATCGAATTAAATGCCCGAAAAACAGCTTTAAAATTTTATC
>WGDF01000017.1 GCA_015493405.1 Flavobacteriaceae bacterium | reverse complement strand
TTGAATTATATCATGCAATACAATAAATAAAATTGACTATTATACAATTGTTATCAAGACCTGTCGGATTTAACTCGGCAGGTTTTTTTTATTAGAATTTAAGTCGGAATACAAGAAAATTTTGTCATTTTGTCATATAAAATGGAATTGGCTGAATTTTTGAAGTTAATTTATAAAAATGCTTACAAACATAGTTTGATAGAGTTGATGCGCCTTGAAATAATCTTTAAGTGCTTAACAAAATTATTACTTTGATTAGTTAATATTGATAGAAATCTAACCATAAAATAAACCTTAAACCGATGAAAAAACAATTTGAGATTTTAAAAAAACACAAAATCAATAAAGATAGAGTCGCTTTTAATAAAGTTATAACAGTGCTATGGCCAAATTTGAGAAAATACGTAGATTTGCGCCTTAAAGTTTATGAAGCCAAGGGTTGGTTACCCAAAAATTTTTATCAACCTGAAGATGTTTTAACGGATGTCTATTTAAATGCTTTCAAAGAATTTGAACGCATTCCAAATCCTGAAGAATTAAAAGTGCGTTTATATTCTTGGGCGGATCAAATTATAGGAGATTATGCCGTTAAGGAAAATAAGATTCCGAATACAAAAAAATTGCCTGTAGCACAATTGGTTCAAGAAGAATTAAAATCTATGGATGAGAAGTTATCTGCAACCGCCGATGGTGAACCTATTTTGGTTACGGATTTACAAGATGATGATATTTCATATGAGCAAGACGAATTCAAACCAAAAATTTATTTATTTGATTATGACAGTCAAAATGCCTTTGCTCAAAGTCTGGGATTGACGGCTGATGATTTCAGAGATGAAAAATTGCGCAGTTTCTTTGGTAATATTTACAGCCAATTACCTGAAACAATTCGTAGGATTTTAGATCTAAATGCTTTAGGCGGCTTGACTCATAATGAAATAGCCGAAATTGTCGGCATTCAGCCTGATGAGGTAGAAAAAGTGATTATAGCAGTCAAAGATAAGCTTCCCGCTAGTTTGTAAAAAGATTTATATTTTTTTTAAGCAGTTTGATTTATTCAAGCTGCTTTTTATTTCTTAACTTTGTTCGAATGAAATTTTGTTTTAATGATGGAAAATTTTGACATGGTAGATGAAACCATTGCCAAATAAGATGCTTTATTATTTGAACCAACAATTGTTTATGAAAAGGCTAAAAATAAATGATATAACACAATACGTTGAAAATAATATTAATGTTTTTCATCAAAAAAGGATAGAAAGATTAGATAAATTAAAGCTTAAAACTATTTTAAAAAAGGAAAACCCTTATTTGTTTAAGGCAAAATATGTTTTATCTGCTGAAGAAATCATCAGAAGTATTACCGATGCTTTTATTTCACACAACGAAGAAACAATTTTTGGTGATTGGTTGGAAGGTTTGGCTATTTTTATCAATCAAAAAGTTTATGGTGGTTGGAAATCCGGCATTCCAAATATTGATTTAGAATTTGATAAAAATGGAATCCGGTATATTGTTAATATCAAATCCGGGCCCAATTGGGGTAATAGCAGTCAGATTGCTAAAATGAAAGCTGATTTTTTAACTGCTAAACGAACCCTACGCACCGGTAATTCAAAATTAATGGTAGAAGCAGTTAATGGGTGTTGTTATGGCAAAGATAACCGACCGGATAAAGGCGATTATTATAAATACTGCGGACAACAATTTTGGGAATTTATATCAGGTAATGAAAATTTTTATACGGATATTATAACGCCTTTGGGTTACAAAGCCAAGGAAAAAAATGAAGCATTTACCACTTCATATTTACAAATGATCAATAAGTTTACAAGAGAATTTTTAAATGATTTTTGTACGGTAGATGGACAAATTGACTGGACAAAATTAGTTGAATTTAATTCAGGAAAATAAAAAAATGATGTAAGATTATGTCACAAAAGAAAAAAGATTTTAAGAACAATATCAATATAAAAAATAAGCGGGCACGCTTTGATTATGAAATATTGGACAAATATATTGCCGGTGTTCAATTGGTAGGAACTGAGATTAAAGCTATTCGTGAAGGAAAAGCGAGTTTGGCAGACAGTTTTTGCGAATTTAATGACCGTGGTGAATTGTTTGTGGTGAATATGTATATTAATGAATACAGCCACGGAACGCATTATAACCATTTGCCCAAACGGGAACGTAAATTATTACTCAACAAAAAAGAACTCAAGAAACTGCGTCGAGCAGTTGAAAGAAATGGGATGACAATAGTGCCTTTACGAATGTTTATCTCGGATAAAGGTTGGGCAAAACTTCAAATTGGCTTGGCCCGTGGTCGCAAGAATTATGATAAACGACACTTACTCAAAGAGCGTGATGTCAAGCGACAACTAGAGCAAGTTCGCAAAGATTATAGATAAGTAAAAAGCCTTTCATATTCGAAAGGCTTTTTATTTACTATGGTTGATTTTATAAATTATTGAATCCATAATTTTCCTGACTGAATACCTTGATTGGTTTTCAATTGGTAAATATATAAGCCTTTGGCCAAATGCGGATGCCAGATCAATTGGTGCAGGCCGCTTTGCATAGGTTTGTCAAATAAATGACTCAATTGCTTGCCTTGCAAATCATAAATATTGATTTGAACTTTAGAGTCTTTTTTCAATTGATAGCTGAAATTAACCAAGTAAGTTGCCGGATTGGGATAACAATTAAAATGCATTAAATTTTCGTGGGCTATTCCAGCCACTGTTGTTTCAAAATTTAAAGTTTTAATACTGGAAATATCATTATTATCAGTTACCTGAAAATCAACAGCCCAAGTATTAATTTCATTTGGTGCAGTTCCTTGAAACACGCCATCATTACTGATAAACATACCGGTAGGATAAGGGTCGGGGGTCACCATAAATTTTTGATTACTCGGATCGTTTTGCCCCGAAATTTCTAAAATTTTATAACTGCCTGCACCATTTGAAATACCCGCTGCCCAATCCAGACCATTGGTAATATTATTACCATAGAAAAATTTAATTTTTCCATCGGGGTATAAGGTTACGGCTACATCAATATTTGCCGATTGGTCCCCATAAAGCGATGTTTTCCATCTGAAAGTGGCATGGTCGGTATTGCCTTCGTAAAAAATGCCATCGCCATCAGCAGGAAAGAGCTTCAAATCAGAAGCAAAAGCGGCAATCATTTTATGTGATTTTATAGCACTTTCGGTTCTTAAATATGAGAAACCGGGTTCAAATGTAATGGCACCATCTGTAGAAATATATACTTGGTTATAGAATTGGCCATAAAAAGGAAAATCAAAATCTAAATTTTTTGTACCGAAACCATCATCGTCATTATCCGTATTGATTTGTAGGTTGGTAATAGAAGGAAAATTATCCGAAGCCGTATTTTCTTGATAATGCTGTAGGACTTTCCATTCATAAGCCGGACTGCCATTGATGGCTTGCAGGTTATAACTATAGGCTTGGCCGGATTGTGCATCGGGCAGGTTGCCGGTTGCAATTTGCGGGCCGTCATAATTAATATTTGTAGAAATATATAAAACAGTATCAGCATTGTTATTTAAGCTGACATTGTGTTGAGAGCAAGTATAAGTTTGATCATTATGATCGACCATTGAATAGTCTATAATAGTACCATTGGAAGAATTCGCGGGATCATTTTCATTAATAATTAAAAAGAATTTAGCCTGTGCACCTGAAGGAACATAACTCAATAAACTCGAAATATCTAAAGAAAATTCTATAGGATTGCTTGTGGTGCCTTGCATATTATAAGCACCGCCTTGTCTGTGAAATAAAGGAAAATCTATGATATGTTCCGGTGTATTACTCGTGACATCAGTTGTTATTCCGGCCTGAATTTTAATCATTTTTCTATTGTTGTGTTGCATTTTAACCCGCATTTTAAGCTGTGGTGTTTGCGTAGATTTCACTCTAACGGCAAATACTTTATTCCCGACAATACCACCGTGGAGTAAATCTTCGGCTAGAGTTTTATACATAACATAGGCTTTTCCTTGATTGCCCCAAGAGGTACCCCAAGAATTGACCATAATCAATGCGCCACGTTCCCAGTCACGCATGTCAATAATGCCATCGTTATTCAAATCTATATTATTTGTTATTTGTCCATCATTATTATAATCATAGCCAATCGTATCGTCCCAGCCGACAAAAGTCATAGCGTGGTTCGGCGTAAAGCCCCAGCTGGTAATGATATTGTCATTCGTTTTATGATATCCTGTGGTATTAATACCTGCGGCAAAATTGACCAAGCTTCCGGTGGTTGCATTTTCCAAATGATCGTACATCCAGTGCTTTAATGTATTTAGACCATCAGGGGTATTGACATCAATGGCAAAATATTCTTTCACACGGTTGTCCATACCGGATTCATAATTTTGATAACCGCTCATCCAACGGCTTGGCCCACCGGTATCTAAAGCACCCCCATAAGTAGGTATATTAGGGCAACCGTTGGCTTTAATGATATCCCAACCATCGGTATAAAAAGAGCCATTACTACCATCACCGTCATTTAGAAAATTATAAGTATAGTGTGATGGAAATTGGTTTTGAGATGAAGCAGCCGAGGTGCCTCGCTCACGATTTATTTCGTAGGTAAAATTGTAAGCAACTCCGCTTGATTGTGCACAACTTCCATCAGACTGATTAAAAATAGGTCTGAAAAAAGGCTGTGAAGTATTATCAAGTTGGGTCGGTAGCGCATTGACGCTCCGTTGTAAATCTTGGTGAGATAATGACACGCTTGGAATTTTGGAGAGTTCTTCTTGACTGGGAATACGAAGACCGCCGACATACCAAGGCGCACCATTGGGGTCCGGATTAACATTTCTTATTTGTGCGGCGAGTCGGTTTAAATTTAGAAGTATAAAACACAGAAGTAAGATTTTTTTCATAGAATAAGTTTAAAAGTGATAATTATAAAATCAATATATTTTTCTTTTAATTGCAAAATTAATAAAACGAAAGGGATAAGTCTTGCATGAAAAGTGATTTTTTTGTTTGAATTTTGATTTATTTTAAATTTTGATGTTTAGTTTTAAATTAAAAATCCGACCGGTGAGATAATTTTTGACCCTGTAAACCCTTTTGGAGTAAATATCTCGAATCCACATATTTGAAATGCTGTTTTGGACATTGAACATATTGAGAATTTCGAACCCGACACTGAGGTATTTAAATTGTTTGATAAATTTGCTTTTAGGCACTTTATCTGAAATGATATAAAAGATGCCAAGGTCGGTTCTGAAATAATCAGCTGTTCTAAATTGAAATTTGTAAGGATCGGCATAAGATGGTGAGCCGGTGGGAATACCACCATTATAAACCAAATTCAAATACATCTTAAGATTGGGTATTTTGGGCACATAATCTTGAAATAACATTGCAAATTTGTAACGTTGATCGGTAGGGCGATATATATAGCCTTTATGATCAATGTTTTCCATTGTTTTCATCAACGCAAAACTAAACCAGGATTCGACGCCTGTAATAAACTCGCCATTCAGCCGACTTTCAAAACCATAAGCAAAAGCTGTTGCATTATTAGTCGCAAGATAACGGATGCGTACATTTTCCAAAGTATATGGATTGACATCCCAAAGATATTTGTAATAGACTTCGGAAGTTAATTTAAAAGGCCGATTCCACATATCAAAATACCAATCATTGGCCAATGAAACGATATAAGATTTTTGCGGTATGACATCGAGATTTAAAGCACCGTTTCTATCACGAAATTCTTTATAAAAAGGCGGTTGTTGGTATAAGCCGGTTGCCATTCGAAATTCAATATTTTTTTTCCAATCGGGTTTGAAACCAATCATTAACCGCGGACTGATTAAATAATGTTCTCCTGTTCTTTTGTAAATTTGGTCTTTGATGCGATAATATTGTCCGCGCAAACCGATATTTGTCCAAAGTTTGTTTTTGCCCAAGTTAAATTTGGCACGCCACAAAGCAAAGCCGATATGGCGTTGGATGTTGGCATGATTTAAAGCTTTGGTTTTTTGGTAGGGCAGGATAGGAGCGGTATCTAAGTCGTAAGGCTCTTCGATATTAAAACTACCGGGTGGATACAAACTAAAACCGGCAGAATCAATAACTTGCCATTCACTGATGCGGTCTTTGATATCTTCGGTTACAAATTTATAGCCGACTTCCAATTGATGATTAGAATTGATTTTTTTTGAGAATTTAACTGATAAATTTCCAATGAGTGCATCTAAATCATTTCGGGCGTGATTAATTTCACTACCCAAACTTTCTAAATTTTCCGGATTTCCGAAATCATTGCTCCCTAAATCACCATTGGGTTCACCGATGTTATATTGTCCTAAAATGTCAAAATATTCTTCTTCTTGGGTATTATAAAGAGAAACGATGCTTGTAATTTTAAAATTTTTTTGAGGTAGAAAACTTGTTTTAAAAGCCCCGAAATAGGTTTTATAATTATCCTTTTCTTGACCGTTATAATTGATAACCACGACTTTGGCATCTTGATAAGAGCCAAATTTCGTAATCTTGACTATAGGTTTATAACGATATAAATTATAAGAAATATTACCCAGAAATTCCGTGTGTATTTTCGGATTAAAATCATAGCGCAAAAGCGTTTGTGCATCGACAAAGGTCGGGTGGTAATCGACATTGACATCTTTGCTGTTTACCAGTAAACTGTTATCGCGATAGCGTATGCCTGTTAACCCGGTAAATTTTTTATGTTTAAATTCATTAGTAAGACTGCCACCTAACAAACTTAAGGAAAGTTTGGTGCTGTTAACTACAGGCTTTTTGTAAGTAATATCTAAGACTGACGACAGTTTATCGCCTTGGGAGGCGCCAAAACCGCCGGGATAGAAAAATATATTTTCCACCAAATCCGAGTTGACAAAACTCAAACCTTCTTGTTGTCCGCTACGAATTAAAAAAGGGCGGTAAACTTCGATGTCATTGATGTAAACTTGATTTTCGTCAAAATTGCCGCCACGAACCATATATTGCGAACTCATTTCATCAAAACCACTGGCCGAAGGCAAAGTTTTCAGAATATTTTCGACACCGGCTTGAGCACCGGGTGTTACGATAACATTTAATTTTCCAATCTTGACACCGCCTTCCTTTTCTTTCCTGTTTTTACTGTGGATCACGACCTCTTTTATAGCTTCAGCTTGACTTGGCAATATGACATTCAGAATTTTTATTTCATTATTTTTTAAACGAATCAGATACGCTTTTTCTTTATAATTAAGATGCGAAAAAATAAGTTCAATTTTTATATTTGCGGGTATGGTGAGTTCAAAAAAACCTTTATTATCAGTAGTTGTTCCTTTATGATCATAACGAATATTGACATTGTTGATTGGCTTATTTTTAGCATCTACAACTTGACCTTTTATTTTGCCCATCTGCTGTGCAGAGATCAATTGCACAGTAAAAATGGTCAGGATAAAAAAAAGATTTTTCAAGATTTGATTTTTTTATTTTGAAAACGTAAATATACAATTTATATTGCTTTATAAAGCCGTCTTAAGATTTTGAACCAATAAAATATTAAAATTTTGTTGAGAGCAGGAATTTTAAAATATATATAAATGGCAGTTGCTCTTTTAACATTTCATTTATACTTATCTTTGTGAAACGACGTTTAAATTAAAAAATTGGGATGATGACAAAAAAAATACTTTGGGTTGATGATGAGATAGAATTGTTAAAACCTCATATCATATTCTTAGAATCAAAGGGTTATGAAGTGAAAACCGCACAAAGTGGCTTGGAAGCCCTTGATGAGTTGAAACAGCAAAATTTTGATATTATATTTTTAGATGAACAAATGCCCGGTATTGACGGATTGGAAACTTTAAACAGGATTAAATTGCAATTTGCCGATTTGCCCGTGGTTATGATTACTAAGAGCGAGGAAGAGAACATTATGGAAGAAGCTATTGGCCAGCAGATTTCCGATTATATTTTAAAGCCGGTCAATCCGAAGCAGGTTTTATTGACGTTAAAAAAGATTTTAAATCAAAAGGAATTGGTGTCCGAAAAAACCAATCTGTCTTATCAACAGGATTTTCAGCGAATTTCTATGGACATCAATATGATTAATACTTACGATGAATGGGCGGCTTTATACAAACGTTTGGTTAAATGGGCCTTGAAAATGGATGCCATACAGGACAGCCAAATGAGGGATATTCTCCAAGTTCAATTTCAAGAAGCCAATCGGGCTTTTTTTAAGTTTGTCAAACAAAATTATGAAGATTGGGTTCAGACCGATGAAGCCCCTGTAATGTCTCATGATTTATTAAAAAAAATGGTTTTTCCCAATTTGTCCGACCGGACACTTTTAGTCATCATTGATAATTTGCGTTATGATCAATGGTTGACTATAGCACCGATGATTAATGATTATTATCGCATAGAAAATGAATCTTTATATTACGCTATTTTGCCGACGGCTACGCAATATGCACGCAATAGTATTTTTGGCGGAATGATGCCGCTTGATTTAAAAAAACATTACCCGCAATGGTGGAAAGATGATGTAGATGAAGGCGGCAAAAATTTATTTGAAAAAGATTTTTTGCAAGCCCAAATCAGTCGCTTAGGTTTAAACCTGAAATCTAATTATATCAAAATTTTAAATTATAATTTCGGTCAAAAAATTATCAATCAGTTCAACCGTTTCAAAAATTACGATTTGAATGTGGTGGTATATAATTTTGTCGATATGTTATCACATGCCAAGACTGATATGGATTTAATCAAAGAGCTTGCCCCTGATGATAAGGCTTACCGCTCATTGACCAAATCATGGTTTGCCAATTCGCCCTTATTTGAATTGATAAAATTGGCGGCGGCGCATAAAATGAAATTATTTATAACTACGGACCATGGCACCATTAATGTCAAAAAACCAACCAAAGTTATCGGACAAAAGGAAACCAGCCTGAATTTGCGTTACAAAACCGGACACAGTTTGAGTTTTGAAGATAAAGATGTCTATGCCGTAGCCAAACCTGAAAATATTAAACTCCCTAAAACCGGTATAAACAGTCCTTATATTTTTGCTAAAGAAGATTATTTTTTGGTCTATCCGAATAATTATAATCAATATGTGGACTACTTTATCGATACGTTGCAACATGGCGGTATTTCAATGCAAGAAATGTTGATTCCGTTTATTTCTTTGAATCCGAGATAAACTTAAAAACCCATTTGTGATTCTTCACAAATGGGTTGATAATAATACACACAACACAAAACTATTTTTTTATGAATTTTAGGTAACTTGGTTTGTCTTGATATTTGCCGGACAAGAATTGTA
Source organism: Flavobacteriaceae bacterium (assembly GCA_015493405.1). Taxonomy (GTDB): domain Bacteria; phylum Bacteroidota; class Bacteroidia; order Flavobacteriales; family Flavobacteriaceae; genus WGBX01. The sequence continues at coordinate 645 of WGDF01000017.1, read as the reverse complement.
TTTTTAAGATATAGATGCCGGGTTTTAAATTTGAAATATTTATCAAATTCATCGATTTGTTTAAGCGGTAATGTCCCATTTTTTGGCCTTGTAAATTTATAATATCAAGTTTTACAAGATGGTCTTCCAATAATTTAATTTTTATTTGGTTGAAAGCCGGATTAGGATAAATTTTTAATTGTTGATTTAATATTTCATCTCTTAAACCTACCACAGTCACAGTGTAGCAATCCGAAATCATTTCGCAATCATTTAACGAGACGATAACTGCATAATTTCCGGATTGATTGGGAACAAAATTTTGATGGGTTTCTCCGGCAATTGGTGTCATTCCATTATTACAATCTACCCATTGGTAAATCGCATTAGATTGGTTGGCTGTTAAAGTGACAGGATCATTTTGAATGCTGACCGTATCATCGGGTAGGGCATTAACCGTTATGTTTTCTTGCATCACATCACTGACATTGATGTTGGTGTCGGTAACGGTTAGCGAAACAGAATAAGTGCCGGGGTTTGGATAAGTGTGCGTTTCGTGTAAGTCGGTGGCGGTGGTGCCATCGCCAAAGTCCCAAACATAAGTGTCATAATCGACACTATTGTTATCATCAAATTGGATGCTTTCGCCTTCGCATATTTCGGTAG
>WGDF01000016.1 GCA_015493405.1 Flavobacteriaceae bacterium | reverse complement strand
TATTGAAATGCAGGTATTCTTTCAAGCGTGTTTCCCTTGTTTCTCCCATATGTTTTAACAATTCCGGTGCAGGATCAAGGTAATGCGGATTGATATTAAACGGAAAAATACATAAAGTTTGATAGCTTGGTACACTGACTATAGGCATATCATTGGTAGTTTGCATGGTTTGTCCGGTAATATTGGACCCCGCACTGGTACCTAAATATGGCATGCCTTCTATAATTCTTTGACGTAGAACAGGAAATAAACCTTGTTCATATAATTCATTAACCAATACAAATGTATTGCCACCACCGGTAAAAATTGCTTGGGCTTGTTCAATGGCAATATTGGGATTTTCAAATTCGTGAATACCTTTAACTTTAATATGCAACTTCTCAAAAAAACGACAAGCTATATCGGTATAAGCATCATAAGTCAAACCGCTTGGACGCGCATAAGGGATGAAAAGTAGCTCATCTACATCTTTAAAATGTATTTTTAATTCTTCTAAAAGATAATCTAAATAACTTTCGCCATAGACTGTAGATGTGCTGGCGATAATAAGCTTTAGTTGGTTGCTTTGTTTAGGGTTTATTTTATTCATTTCAGATTTTAGTTTTTCTTTTCGGTGGCGCATATCGCATGTTAGATGTAATTTCTTATCTGTGAGATTTCTCACTATGTTCGAAATGACAGCCTACTTCATGCAGTAATAGAATAAGTAGTAGAATGTCATTTCGACAGTTCCGACGTATGTCGGGACTGTCGAAAAATCTTATATTAAACGAATTAAATTAAAGATTTATAATAGATTTCCGATCTGGTTAATGAGCCAGTCGAAGTATTAACTTTGAACTAACGCTTTGGCTTTTGCAATCGCTTTATCCAATCCTGCCGGACTTTTACCGCCTGCCGTGGCAAAGAATGGTTGTCCACCGCCACCGCCTTGAATTTCTTTGGCAATCTCACGGACTATTTTTCCGGCATTCAAATCTTTTTTAGCAACCAAATCTTTTGAAACATACACGCTGATAATGGCTTTACCGTTTTGTGCGGAACCAATGACTGCTACGATATTCTCTTTATTTTTACCAAGTGAGAACAATAAATCTTTAATTGTGGCACTATCCAAATCTAATTTCTTGCCTAAAAATTGAATATCGCCGATGTTTTCAAACTCATTTTGTAATTTTTCTTGTAAAAAATGGGCTTTTTCCTTTTTGAGTTGCTCTACTTCTTTGCGCAATTGTTGATTTTCCATTTGCATATTCTCGATAGTTTTAGTCAAATCGGTCGGGTTTTTCAGCATTTTTTTCAGCTGGGTCAATTGAGCATCTTGTGTTTTATAGTAATCTTTTACGGCTTCACCCGTAATGGCTTCAATACGACGCACACCTGCAGCAATGGCGCTTTCACTCAAGATTTTAAATTGCCAGATATCATTGGTATTGTCAACGTGTGTCCCCCCGCAGAGTTCAGCATGATTCCCAAATTTAATCATTCGAACCGTATCACCATATTTTTCGCCGAATAAAGCCATAGCGCCTTCTTCAACAGCTTGAGTAATAGGAATATTTCTTTTTTCGACTAGAGCGAGCTTTTCGTTAATACGTGCATTGACAAAGTCTTCAACTTGTTTGATTTCTTCAGGGTTTAGTTTGCTGAAATGAGAAAAATCAAAACGTAAATGGGTAGGAGAAACCAATGAACCTTTTTGTTCGACATGAGTCCCTAAAATTTGACGTAAAGCTTGGTGTAATAAGTGTGTAGCCGAATGGTTAGCCGCTGTTTTTGCCCGACTGTCTTGGTCCACGATAGCTTTAAAAGTCACTTGAGGTTGTTTAGGCAATGTTTTGGTCAAATGTATGATTAAATTGTTTTCTTTTTTGGTATCCAAAATATGAATAATCTCTCCACTGGGACCTTCCAAATAGCCGCGGTCACCGACTTGCCCACCACTTTCGGGATAAAATGGTGTCAGGTTAAAAACCAATTGGTATAAATCGCCGTCTTTTTTAGAGCTGATTTTACGGTATTTGGTGATTTTTACAGGGGTTTCCAAAGTGTCGTAACCCACAAATTCTTCTTCATCGTCTTCTCTAATGACCACCCAATCGTCAGTTGTCATACCGGCAGCAGATTTGGAACGTTGTTTTTGTTTGGCCATTTCACTTTCAAATTCTTGTTCATCAAATTCAAAGCCCTTTTCTCGTAAAATCAGTCCGGTTAAATCCTTTGGAAAGCCAAAAGTGTCATAGAGTTCAAAAACTTTGGCGCCCGGTATTTTTTTGTCTTTAGCCGTTTCAATCATTCGGTTGAGCAAAATTAGGCCTTGTTCCAGTGTTCTTAAAAAAGACTGTTCTTCTTCACGGATAACATTTGTAATCAAGGACTCTTGCTTTATAATTTCAGGAAAAGCATCTCCCATAATATTGACCAATGTAGGCACCAGTTTGTAGATAAAAGCTTCCGTCAAATTTAAAAAAGTAAAGCCATAGCGAATGGCCCGTCTTAAAATACGTCGAATGACATAACCGGCACCTGTATTAGAAGGTAACTGGCCATCGGCTATAGAAAAAGCAACTGCTCTTAAATGGTCGGCAATAACTCGCATTGCAACATCAATAGCTTGATCTTGACCATAAGTTTTACCCGAAAGCACTTCAATTTCTTGAATCAAAGGGACAAAAATATCTGTGTCATAATTTGATTTTTTAGCTTGTAAAACCATAGCCAAACGTTCAAATCCCATACCGGTATCTACATGTTTTTCAGGTAAACGTTCCAAACTACCATCAGCTTTTCGGTTAAATTCAATAAATACCAAATTCCAGATTTCTATAACTTCAGGGTGATCTTTATTGACCAAATCTTTGCCGGGAATTTTGGCTTTTTCGGCATCGGAACGCAAATCAACATGAATTTCAGAGGAAGGGCCACAAGGTCCCATAGCGCCCATTTCCCAAAAATTATCCTTTTTATTGCCGAGCAAAATTCTTTCTTCCGGAATATGTTTCTTCCAAAAATTATAAGCTTCCATATCTTTTTCAAGCCCTTCATTTTCAGCCCCTTCAAAAATGGTAACATATAAATTGTCGGGATTGATTTGGTAAACTTCGGTCAAGAGTTCCCAAGCCCAAGCGATGGCTTCTTCTTTAAAATAGTCTCCAAAACTCCAATTTCCTAACATTTCAAACATCGTGTGGTGGTAGGTGTCGAGACCAACTTCTTCCAAATCATTATGTTTACCGGAGACACGCAAGCATTTTTGTGTATCGGCAATACGTTTGTAAGGTGGTTTTTTATAGCCCAAAAAATAGGCTTTGAATTGGTTCATACCGGCATTGGTAAACATCAAGGTCGGGTCATTTTTTAAAACAATTGGGGCAGATGGGACGATTTTATGTTCCTTTGAAGCAAAAAAATCTAAAAAAGTTTGTCTTATCTCTTTTGAATTTAACATTTTCATTTCAATATTTTTTTTAAATTTGCAAAGCTACAAATGTGTAGCGTCGTTTTTGGTGCAACAAAAATAAAACAAAATATGGCTAAACGGAAATTTATTTACGATCCGGACTCACTTTCTTACAAACAGGTTGAATCCTCGTCAAAAGCTTGGATTATGGTCTTTCTAGCCGGTTTGATTGTCGGCGTAATCACTTTGATTTTACTCTTATCTTCGCCCCATGCCTTTTTACAGACCCCTCGTGAAAAGAATTTGGTGCGTGAAAATGAAAATCTGAAACTCAATTATAATATTTTGAATAACAAATTTAAAAAGATTGAGCTGGTTTTGAACGATATCAAGCAAAGAGATAATAATATCTACCGCACTATTTTTGAAGCAGATCCTATTTCAGATGCTGTAAGAAAAGGCGGTTATGGCGGCGTCGATTTATATAAAAATTTGGAAGGAGAACCTAATTCCGAATTGATTAAAAATTCTATGAATGAAGCAGACAAAATCGAAAAACAGCTTGTTGTTCAGTCTATTTCTTTTGATGAAGTGGTCAAATTAGCCAAAAATAAAGAAAAAATGTTAGCCCATCTTCCGGCCATTCAACCGGTTGAAAATAAAGATTTAAAACGGATGGCTTCCGGTTATGGTTGGCGTATTCATCCTATTTTGAAGACGCGCCGGTTCCACTATGGTATGGATTTTACGGCCAAAACGGGCACGCCTATATATGCGACGGCTGATGGTGTTGTCAAACATGCCGGTTGGAAAGCCAATGGTTTTGGAAAGCATGTCGTGATCAATCATGGTTTTGGTTACGAGACACTTTATGGTCATATGAGCAAAGTGGCTGTTAAAAACGGGCAGAAAGTAAAACGGGGTCAAATTATAGGATATGTCGGCAATACCGGTTTATCTGCAGGACCTCACTGTCATTATGAAGTTCATGTGAATGGTAAAAAAGTTAATCCTATCAATTTTTATTACAACGATTTGACGCCTCAATTATATGCGCGTTTACGCAAAATGGCTGCAGAAGAAAACCAATCTCTTGATTAATGAAACCTTTGCCCGAGAAATTGTATTTCCGTACCAATGAATTAGCCAAAGCATTCAATGTTAATACATCTTTGATTCGTTTCTGGGAAAAAGAATTTGATTTTTTGTTAAAACCAAAGAAAAATGCGAAAGGAGAAAGATTATATACTTCAAAAGATGTCGAAAATTTGAAAATAATATTTCACTTGGTCAAGGATAATGGATATACCCTCGATGGAGCTAAAAAAAAGTTGCGATCAGATCGTCAAAAAATAAAACGAAATCTAAGTCTTATTGACCGGCTTGAAAGAGTTAAATCGGAATTAAAGAAAATACGTGAAAATTTATAAAATTTTACTATTTTTACCAAAACATATTTAAAAATTAATTATTATGAAAAAATCATTAGGAATTTTAGGTGTTATCTTGGTTATTGGATTTTTCTTATACCAATTTTTTGTCGGTTTTTATAATACCGGTGTTGAATATCAAGAGAATGCCAAAACAGCTTGGTCAAAAGTAGAAAGTGCTTACCAACGTCGGGCCGATTTGATTCCGAATTTGGTCAATACGGTCAAAGGATATGCAGCTCATGAAAAAGGCACTTTGGAAGCCGTTATTAAAGCCAGAGCCTCTGCTACACAAACTAAGATTGATCCTACCAATATTACCCCCGAACAATTGGCTAAATTTCAACAAGCACAACAGGGCTTAAGCGGTGCTTTGGGGCGTTTATTGGTAACGGTAGAAAAATATCCGGATTTAAAAGCGGATAAAAACTTTTTAGAATTGCAAAGTCAATTGGAAGGAACTGAAAATCGCATCAAGGTTGAACGAGATCGCTATAATGAAGCGGTTAATAAATTTAATAAGCATATTAAAAAGTTCCCGGGTAATCTGTTAGCCGGCATGTTTGGCTTTAAAGATATGGCACGTTTCCAAAGCGATAAAGGTGCTGAGAAAGCCCCCAAAGTACAATTTTAATGACACCCGAAGAATTTTTAACGCCAGAACAAGAAAAACGGATTGTGGCCGCTATTAAGCAAGCTGAAAAGGATACCTCCGGCGAAATTCGGGTGCATTTGGAGTCAAAACAAAAAGAAAAACCTTCTATGCCCTATGTATGGGAGGTTTTTAAAACTATTGGTATGGAGCAAACCCAACAAAAAAATGGGATTTTGTTTTATGTCGATATAAACCATCGCAATTTTACCATTATTGCCGATTCGGGTATCAATCAGGTGGTTCCTGATGATTTTTGGAAAAATATCACTTCCGAAATCATCCGTCAATTCAAAGCCGGACAATATACAGAAGGGCTGGTTCAAGGCATCCTGAATGTCGGTCAAAAACTCAAGCAGTTCTTTCCTTATCAAACGGATGATGTGAACGAACTGCCCGATGAAATTTCAAAACATTAAACGCACGTGAAACTATTTTTATTACGCTTTTTGAGTATCTATTTTTTATGGTCCGGACTTAGTCTGCGTGCTCAAGAAGATGTGGTGCAAAGTTTAGAACCATTAAAAATAGAATCGGATGGTTTACCGGCTAAACCTTCACTATCGGTTCAAAAACAGCATTCCGTTTATGATTATGCCCAATTGATGTCTCCCCAAGAAAGGCACATGCTTGAATCAAAAATTACTAAATACTACGATTCTACATCTACTCAGATTGTTGTAGCGACTGTCAATAAGGTTAATGACGACATCTCTTTATATGCGACTGAATGGGCTCACAAATGGGGAATAGGTCAAAAAGACAAAGGGAATGGTGTTTTTATTTTGGTTTCTAAGGACGACCATAAAATCACCATAAGAACAGGTTATGGCGTCGAATATTTATTAACGGATGCTTTATCCCGGCGAATTATAGAAGATGATATTATTCCTTATTTCAGAAAAGGGCAGTATTATGAAGGTTTATCACATGGAATTGATGCTATTATAAAGGTATTGGCTGGAGAATATAAAAATGATTTACCCAAAAAGCAACCTACCGATTATCTGTTTTATATTATATTGGCTTTTATTATCTTTATTATTATCTTATCTCTTTTTTCCAAAGGTGGTAATTCAGGGGGGGGGTCTTGGCGTTCATCCGGAGGCGGCCCTATTATATTTTCAAGCGGTGGTAGCAGTTCGTGGGGCAGTAGCGGTGGATTCGGTGGCGGCGGCTTTTCCGGCGGTTTCGGAGGTGGCGGCTTCGGAGGTGGCGGTGCAACCGGCGGCTGGTAAACTTATTATTGAATCATATCTTTTCCTTGTATGGTGATTCCTTTAAGGGACAAATAAGAGCCGTTTTCTTTAATTTCAGCTGCAAAATCTTCTATAGTTTGATGGCTAAATTTTTCTAATAGAGCTTCTTTAAATGGTGCAACGATATGATGCACAGGACAAGGATTGTCATCACTGCAACGGGGTAATCCTAAAAAACAGCCTTCAAATATGTCTTCGGTTTCAATGACCTTTAAAATATGACTCACATTAAGATTCAGATTATTTTTTGAAGTGAAAAAACCACCTCCCGGCCCTTTGGTAGAGGAAATGACTTGAGATTTTGCTAATTTTTGCAGAATCTTTGCAATAAACGATAAGGGAATTTCCAATTCGGACGCTATTTTTTTGGCGCCGTATTTTTTAGTTTTAGAACTATTTTCGGCTAAAAAAAGAACGGAGCGAATGGCATATTTTGAAGCATTGGAAAGCATACATTATTTTTTTAGAATATTGTAAAAATAAAAAATATTTGAAAACTTGAAATGATATTTAATAGGAAATGTTATTTTTAATTCAAATGACTTTTTCATACTAATTCATATCACGCTTACCGGCATTTCAACAAATAAATGTATCTTTGAAAGATAAAAAATTAAACTTATGCCAAAAGATTTAAGTCACTACCGTCGTGTCTATCAAAAAGCTGTTTTAGATGAGAAATCTGTTCCGGACAATCCTTTGGAACTTTTCCGTGATTGGTTTTTTGAGGCTGAAAAAAATGAAGATTGTATAGAGGTCAATGCAATGAGCTTGGCCACAAACGGCTTAGATGGTTTTCCACGAATCAGAGTAGTTTTGCTCAAAAAATTTACATGGGAAGGTTTTATTTTTTACACTAATTATAAGAGCGAAAAAGGACAAGCAATTGCTCAAAATCCTAAAATTTCTTTAGCCTTTTTTTGGCCAAAGATGGAACGTCAGATTATCATTAAAGGCAAAGCCGAAAAACTAGCGAATAATTTGTCCGATGGTTACTTCGAGCAGCGACCACGTGGCAGCCAAATCGGGGCTTGGGCTTCTCCTCAAAGTGAGATTATTCCCGATAAAATGTTTTTGGAAGACCGCTTTAAACAATTTGAACAACAATTTGAGAATCAAGAAATTCCGCGACCGCCACACTGGGGAGGTTATTTGGTCAAGCCGGTAGAAATGGAATTTTGGCAAGGTCGTCCAAACCGTTTACACGATCGTATTCGCTATACTTTACAAGCCGATTTTGATTGGAAAAAAGAACGCTTGGGAAGTTAGTTTCTTTCTTTTTATCCTCTCATCATTTTTCATCAAATTTCAAACGTAAAATATTGTATATTTGTATGGTAAATATAGATTCAAATATGACAGATAAATCAGAACAAAATCAATTATCACCCGAAGAAAAAAATAATCAAAAGATTGTTTTTTATGACCGTCTTAAAGATGAATTGGAAAAAAATACGGATTGGCCGACTCAATATATGTATAAATTTATTATGCCGAATAAAGAGGGTAATCTTCAGAAATTGGAGGCGAATTTCGATTCCCAAAAAATTGATTTAAAAAAGAATTTTTCCAAAACGGGTAAATATATCAGTGTTACCGTGATAACAGAAGAACAAAATCCTCAAGCAGTGATTAATCGTTATAAAGCTATGGAAAACATTGATGGTTTGATAGCCCTCTAAAAAAATATATAAAATGACTAGAGAAGAAAGAGATTTTACTTATAATACGGAACGTGAACCTTTGGTTATTCCGGAATATGGCAGATATATTCACGAAATGGTAGCCTACCTCAAAACTATTGAAGATCGCGATAAACGCAATAAAAATGCTTTAGCTGTGATTAATATGTTGGGCCGACAAAATCCACATTTACGTGATGTGCCCGATTTTCAACACAAACTTTGGGATCATTTGTATATAATGGCAGATTTCGACTTAGATGTCGATTCACCTTTTCCAAAACCCAGTCCCGAAAAACTAAAAGAACGCCCTGAAAAATTACCTTATCCAAAAAAAGGGTATCAATTTAGATTTTATGGACATATCATCAAAAAAATGATCGATGAAGCCGTAAAATGGGAAGAAAGTGAGCTTAAAGACCGCTTGATTCAGACGATTGCCAATCATATGAAAAAAAATTATTTAACTTGGAATAAAGATTCGGTGAGTGATGAAGTTATTTTTGAACATTTAAGAATTTTATCTGATGGTAAAATTAACTTAAAAGCTGATGAAAATGAGCTGAGAGAAGCCAGTCAATTGGTCAAAAAACGTAAGAATAACGGTCATTACAAACAAAAAAATTACCGCAAAAAACGCAACTAATGGGCACTTTTATTATCGAAGGCGGTCACCGCCTTAAAGGCGAGATTACACCTCAAGGCGCTAAAAATGAGGCTTTGCAAGTGATTAGTGCGGTCTTGTTAACCGATCAAGAAGTCGAAATTGCTAATATTCCTGATATTATTGATGTCAATAAATTGATTGATATCTTGCGTAATCTCGGCGTTAAAATTCAAAAAAAATCCAAGGGCACTTATACATTTAAAGCTGACGATCTGAATTTAAACTATTTGCAATCCGAGGCTTTCAAAACCCAAGGCAGTGGCTTGCGCGGCTCTATAATGATAATGGGCCCCTTGTTGGCACGCTTTGGCAAAGCTTATATGACCAAGCCGGGTGGCGACAAAATAGGCCGGAGACGGTTAGATACTCATTTTGAAGGTTTTATCAAATTAGGGGCTAAACTCGACATTGATCCGAGTAAGCATTTTTTCGGCGTTATTGCAGATCGGCTTCATGGCGCACAGATGCTTTTGGATGAAGCTTCGGTAACCGGAACGGCTAATATTATTTTAGCAGCGGTTTTGGCCCAAGGGATTACTACCATATATAATGCGGCTTGTGAACCATATATCCAACAATTGACCAAGATGCTCAATAGGATGGGGGCTAAGATATCAGGTATTGGTTCTAATTTTTTAACCATTGAAGGTGTGGCTAAACTCAATGGCACACGACATCGTGTCTTACCGGATATGATTGAAATTGGCAGTTGGATTGGTTTGGCAGCTATCACAAAATCGGATATTACCATCAAAGATGTCAGTTGGGAAAATTTAGGGCAAATTCCACGGGTTTTTAGAAAGCTCGGTATTCAATTGGAACAAAAAGGTACTGATCTTCATATTCCTGCACAAGACCACTATACCATACAAACTTTTATGGATGGGTCTATATTAAGTGTTGCCGATGCCCCTTGGCCGGGATTTACCCCCGATTTATTGAGTATCGTTTTGGTCACAGCCATTCAAGCAGAAGGTGTTGTGCTTATCCATCAAAAAATGTTTGAAAGTCGGTTGTTTTTTGTCGATAAACTCATCGATATGGGGGCTCAAATTATTTTGAACGACCCGCATCGTGCTACGGTTATTGGCTTGAATCACAATAATCCATTGAAAGCAACTACGATGACTTCCCCGGATATTAGAGCAGGGGTGTCCTTATTGATTGCTGCTCTTTCCGCCGAGGGTAAAAGTATTATTCACAATATTGAACAAATCGATCGGGGCTATGAAGCTATTGATGTCAAATTAAACCGATTGGGGGCTAAAATTGAACGTGTAAATTAATTGAATATATGAAGCCGGTAAATAAAGAAAGTTGGAACAAAATTGAACAATATTTTAAAGTCATAAAAAACAAACGAATCACGGATTTTTTTGATCCGGATCGCTTAAAGCATTTTACCTTTGATTTTAATACCATCTATTTTGATTTTTCAAAGCACCGTTGGGACCAAAAGATGCTTGATTTATGGGTTGATTTTGCCGAAGATATGCAAACCCATCAGGCCATTAATGCTATGTTTAAGGGCGCTATTATTAACAAAACCGAACAACGTGCTGTTTTGCATACAGCCTTGCGACAACAAGACAATCAGGCTGTTTTAGTTAATGGCTCAAATGTAATTCCGGAGATTAGAGCAACTGAAAAGAAAATTAAAAATTTTACAGATAAGGTTATTTCAGGAAATTGGAAAGGCACAAGCGGCAAACCTATTACTGATATTGTTAATATCGGAATCGGTGGTTCTGATTTGGGCCCTAAAATGGTCGTGAAAGCACTCTCTGATTATCGTAATCATTTAAAAGTGCATTTTTTATCCAATATAGATCCTTTTGAATTAGATGCTTTACTTCGGCATATTGATTTGGAAACGACTTTATTTTTAGTGGTTTCAAAATCTTTTTCAACTCAAGAAACTTTAACCAATGCCCGTGCCATACAACAGATATATAAGCAAAAATTCGGGGCGCAGTCCATTGGCAAACATTTTGCAACTGTCAGCACGCAAGTAGCAAAAGCACAAGCATTCGGCATTCATCCTGATAATATTTTCCCTATGTGGGATTGGGTAGGCGGTCGCTATTCTTTGTGGAGTCCGGCAGGTTTAGCCATTCCATTGGCCATAGGATTTGAGAATTTTCAATTGTTGAAATTAGGTGCTTCGGAAATGGACCGGCATTTTAAAACAGCCGATTTTCATCAAAATTTACCCGCAATCGCCGCTTTCTTAACGATTTTATACAATAATTTTTATGGCTTTGAGACGGAGGCCTATATTCCGTATGCTGATAAATTGCAATATTTGCCCGATTTTTTGCAACAATTGATTATGGAGAGTAATGGTAAATCGGTTAGCTTATCTAATGATAAAGTTAATTGGCAAACAGGTAATATCGTTTGGGGTAATATTGGAACCAATGCCCAGCATTCTTTTTTTCAATTATTACATCAAGGAACCAAAATTGTACCGGTTAACTTTATAGCAGAGAAGCAAAATGCTCAAACCGGTTTTAAAGCACATCATCAAATTCTATTGGCAAATATGATTGCACAAGCCGAAGCACTGATGATTGGAGATTCCAATGAAATTATTTATAAGAATTTTGAAGGCAATCGCCCTTCAACGACTATATTATTAGAGGAATTGACGCCGCAAAATCTGGGCAGTTTGTTGGCTTATTACGAACATAAAACCTTTGTGGAAGCTTGGTTATGGCAAATTAACGCCTTTGACCAATTCGGGGTAGAACTCGGAAAACGCTTGGCCCAAAATGTTTTAGAGGATCTTAAAAATAAGACACAAAGGCAGCATGATGCCTCTACCAATGCACTAATTCAGAGAGTTAAAAACTAAAAAAATCCCGAATTTTTTCGGGATTTTTTTGATTATTTTTATGTTATCTTCTAAAGGATATTTCTTTTTGAATATTTATTATAGATTACAATCATTATAAGTGCTATGCCAAACAATACATACAAATATTGATCAATAGCTAAACCCGGAGGCGGACCAGGACCTCTCAATGGAGCGGGAGGCTGATGGCCTCCTGCCAATATAATAGTTGGCCAAACAAAGGCCAAAAGTCCCAAAAATTGCTTCATAGTTATAAACTTATATTGAGCAAATATAAAACTTTTTTTAATATGTTAAAAAAAACATTTAAAAAATGTTAAATAAGTGGACCCAGCTGGGCTCGAACCAGCGACCCCCTGATTATGAGTCAGGTGCTACTAACCAACTGAGCTATGGGTCCAGCAACGAATTGCGAATGCAAATATAAGATATTTTGCCCATTCAAAAAAAATATTTTTTAGAAAAAACTTTCACTCAAAACGATTTAAATGGGTAATGCATAAAATACCTTAAATAACAATGTCACTCCCGATGGATATCGAAGGTCAAGGGGCTTATTCTTATAGATGTTAGTTGTATTATAATAATGTCACTCCGATATCTGTCAGGCTTATTCAATTTTTAAGAATCCCAAAGAGGTGATATATTTATAATATTTTAATGAATAAAATCCAATAAGCCCGGTAGGGGTGAAATTATTAAAAAAGATAAGCACTAGCCTTATTTGATCCTTAATACTAATTTATTATTACGCCTACAAAACAATACAGAGCAAAAACTTTTTTATTATTAAGTCTGACTTCATTTTTTGTTACTGGATTTTTGTTTATTTTTAAGCCTAAAAAATATATTATGTCAAAAAAATTGATAGAATGTGTGCCTAACATCAGTGAAGGCCGCGATTTGAATAAAATAAATGAGATTGCTCGCGAAGTAGAAACGGTAGAAGGTGTAAAGCTTTTGGATATAGATCCCGGAAAAGCCACGAATCGTACGGTCATCACTTTTGTGGGTGAACCCGACAAAGTTATCGAAGCCGCTTATCGTCTTATTAAGAAAGCTAAAGATTTAATCGATATGCGACAGCATAAAGGTGCACATCCGCGTTTTGGCGCGACAGATGTTTGTCCCTTAGTACCGATTGCTCATATTTCAATGGAAGAAACGGCCCGGTATGCACAAAAATTGGGAGAGCGTGTTGGAAAAGAATTGCACATACCGGTCTATTTTTATGAAAATGCAGCAACGGAAAATAAACGTCGAAATTTGGCCCATGTCCGATCCGGAGAATATGAAGGTTTGGCCGAAAAATTACAAAATCCTGATTGGCAGCCCGATTTTGGTCCCAATATTTTTGATGATAGCGTAGCGCAATCGGGGGCGATAGCTATTTCTGCGCGCGATTTTTTAGTGGCTTATAACATTAATTTAAATACAACTTCAACCCGTCGCGCCAATGCTATTGCTTTTGATATCAGAGAGGCCGGTCGTGTAAAACGTTTAGGCAATCCTATTACAGGAAAAAAAGTCCTGGATGAAAATGGTAAGCCGGTGCGTATTCCGGGCAAATTTAAAGGGGTTAAAGGTATCGGTTGGTTTATTGAAGAATATGGTATTGCGCAAGTTTCTTATAATATTACGAATATTAAGGCAGCTCCGGTGCATTTGGTTTTTGACGCGTCTGTTAAAGCAGCCGATCAAAGAGGTGTGCGTGTAACCGGTTCGGAAATCATAGGGTTGGTTCCTAAAAAAGTCATGCTTGATGCGGCTGATTATTTCTTGACTAAACAACAACGGTCTTTGGGGATTTCTGAAAGTGAGAAAATACTGATTGCCGTAAAATCATTGGGGGCTGACGATTTGAAACCTTTTAATCCGAAAGAAAAGATTATAGAATATCTTTTAGAAGATGAGGCGCCTTCCAAATTGGTCGATCTTACACTTAAAGATTTTGCCGATTTGACTGCTTCTGAAGCGCCGGCCCCCGGAGGTGGATCAATAGCTGCTTATACCGCAGCACTTGGTGTTTCATTGGGAACTATGGTGGCCAATTTATCTTCTCATAAACGCGGTTGGGATGAGCGTTGGCAATATTATTCCGATTGGGCGGTAAAAGGGCAAAAATATAAAGAAAATTTGATGCATTTGGTCGATGAAGACACTCAGGCCTTTAATAAAATAATGGCTGCATTTAAGCTGCCGAAAAAATCGGATGAAGATAAAAAAGTTAGAGCGGCAGCCATTGAAGCAGCGACTTTATATGCCACCGAAATTCCTTTAAAAGTAATGCAAACTGCTTATGATTCTATGGCAGTAATGCTTGAAATGGCACAAACCGGTTTACCGGCTTCCATCTCCGATGTAGCCGTGGGTGCTATGGCTGCACGAACCGGTGTTTATGGTGCTTTTTACAATGTCAAAATTAATGCGGCAGGTTTGAAGGATCGATCTAAGGCGCAAACATTATTGGATAAAGCCAAAATTATTTTAGAACAAGCACAAGCTAAAGAAATTGAGATTTTAGCTTTGGTTGATGCGCAGATGAAATAATTTTCACGACTTGCAAAGATTTACTAAGATACCATCTCAATAGCAGTTTAGTATCAAAAAGGGCTGTTCATAATCTGAAACAGCCCTTTTCTTAACT
>WGDF01000015.1 GCA_015493405.1 Flavobacteriaceae bacterium | reverse complement strand
TTTCATAGCAGACTGTTCTTGCAACACATCAAATTGTTTAAATTTGAAAATGTGAGGATTAACAATCATCCATCAAATTGATTTTATTTACGGTAAATATCGATTAATCCTTCCGGTGTATTAAAAACTATGTTTTTGTGTTCGCGGTCAACTTTGACGATGAAACGATCGGAAACAGGAATTAAAATTTCGTTTTCTTTTTTATCTTTGATAATAAAGAAAGCTTGCGGTGCTTGATCGTTAACAGCAACAATCTGACCGATAGCACCTAAATTTTCATCAATCGCTTCAAATCCGATAATTTCATGGAAATAAAATTTATTTCCGGTAAGCTCCGGCAAGCTATCCAAGGGTAAGTAAATAGCTTTGCCTATTAAAGCATCTGCATCGTCCATATTATGAACATCTTCAAAATCAAGACGCAAGGTAGTAGCTTTATGTAAACCGGCTTTATTTAAAAAAAAAGGAATCAGCTTGCCTTTTAATTCAAGGTAAACTGATTCCAAATTTTCATAATTTTCAGGTTCATCGGTATCTATTTTGGCTAAAAGTTCTCCTTTTAGACCATATTTTTTAACGATTTTACCTAAATAATAAGCGTTTTCTTTTTTCATCAAGAAGCTTATTCCTCTGTTTTTTCTTCAGGAGCGGCAGTTCCGGCAGCTTCTTCAATAGTTTGTTCTGATTGTAAAGCTTCTTCTACAGCATCTACAGGTGCATTGGCTGCTTTTTCGGCTTTTTCAGCTTCAGCAATAATTTCGGCATTAGCTGCTTTTTGTGCGGCAGCTCTAGCTTGATTAACTGCTTTTTCTTTTTCAAGGCGCTCTGCTTTGTCTTTGGCTCTGGCTGCATCCACTTCGTCTTGGTGTGCTTTTATTTTAGCTTCTTTTTCTTCCAGCCAAGCTTGGAATTTTTTTTCAGCTTCTTCTGCACTAAAGGCACCTTTTTCAACACCTACCAGTAAGTGTTTTTTTAGCATTGCGCCTTTATATTTCAAAATAGCACGAGCCGTATTGGTAGGTTGTGCTCCTTTGAATAACCATTGAACGGATTTGTCAAGGTCTAAAATAATTTCAGCCGGTACTTTTGTGGGGTTATAAGTTCCTAATTTTTCTAGGAATTTACCATCTCTTTTAGCACGTGAATCGGCTGCGACAATCCAATAAAAGGGTTTTCCTTTTTTACCATGTCTTTGTAATCTGATTTTTACAGGCATAACTGTTTGATTTTGTGGGGTTCCCGACCCCGATTATTTTTAATTTTTCTGAGCTGCAAATATATAAAAAAATAAATTAATAGCATAGTGTGTGTCGTGTAAATAATTTATCCAAATAAAGTTGAGCGCAAAAGTCGAAAAATTGTTAAAAAATAATATATTTGCATATATTTAACCCAAAAAATAATATTATGTTAAAAGAATTTAAGAAGTTTATTATGGGCGGCAATGTGATCGAATTTGCGGTTGCCGTTATTATGGCCGGTGCCATAGGTTTGGTAGTCAAAGGTTTTGTCAGTATGATTGTCATGCCTTTTGTTAGTCATTTCACAGGCGGTGTGAGTTTTAAAGATTGGAAAATTGTGATGGATCAAGCGGTAGTTGATGCTGCAGGAAAAGTCACAAAACCGGAAAATGCCATTATGTATGGGCAATGGATTGATACAATTATCAATTTGTTAATCGTAGGATTGGTTATGTTTTTGATTGTTAAAGCTTATAATAAAATGAAAAAACAAGAAGAAGCTGCACCTGCTGCGCCACCGGAACCCACTAAAGAAGAAGTTTTATTAACGGAAATCAGAGATTTACTCAAGAAATAAATATTTCTTTTTCAAAAAAAATTAAAGTGCGCCATTGGTGCACTTTTTTATTGCTTGGAATTCAGAAATACGGTAAATATTAGAGTTTAGAGTCAAATATCATCCTAAAGGGTGGTATTTTTTCATTATTAAGGGTGTTAAATTTCGGTCGGTTATTAGGTAATTTTACCCTATAAAAAAATAAAACTATGAGACATATTATTTACATATTAAGTTTTGCGCTATCATTTACAATGTTGGCGTGTCACAACAGTCAAAGTGAAAATACCCAAAGTTTGGCCAATAACGTATCCGAGGCGTCAAAACCGACCCTTAAAAGATATAATGTCAAAACCGGAATCATTAAGTATGATACCGAAGTTCATGGAAAAGTGATGGGTTCCAATATTAGCGGATCAGGTACAGAAGAACTATATTTTAAAGACTGGGGCAATATTGAACTTAAAAAAAAGGATGAAAAAAAGGTTACTCATATTAATATATTTGGTCAAAAGAAGACAGAAGTAGAAGAAACACATACGATCAATAAGTTGGATAATGGGAAAAGTTACATGGTAGATAGTAAAAATAAATTAATTTATCTCAGACGTGATCCCGCCATGGAAATGATGCAAACTTTTAACAATGGTAATGTTGTCGATCCCGGAAAAAAAATGCTTGAATCTATGGGGGGCAAAAAAGTCGGCAAAGAGAAAATATTAGGTTATACCTGTGATGTTTGGGAAATCCCGGGCGGCAAACAATGGATTTATAAAGGCTTACCTTTAAAAATTGTTATGACAGTAATGGGGATTACTTCCAGCAGTACAGCGGTGAGTGCCAAATTTGATACGAATGTTTCGGATTCACATTTTAAATTGCCGGATTATCCCATTCAAAAGGAAGAAGGCTATCTCAATGATGAGGCTTATGCGAAAGATCAAGCGGAAATGAAAAAGGGTGCCGAAAAAATGAAACATATGACTTATGAACAATATAAACAAATGCTCAAAAAGGATGACCCTCAAGAATATAAAAATATGTCGGAGAAAGATATGAAAATGGGCTTTCAATTGATGAAAAAAATGGCACAACAGATGGATCACTAGAAATCATAAATATTATAGTGTTTTTGGAAAATCGTTAAAGGATTCTGCGTTTTTCTATAAATAAACTAAAAAACAATCTTAAGAATCTCTCCTTAAATTTTTATTATTATGAAAAAAATTATTTTATTAAGTCTGCTTTTATTAAGTTCGCTTACTTATTCACAATCACGCATCTTTTATGAGGACTTTTCAGCATCTACCATTCCGGCCGGATGGTCTATAACAAATATGAGTGGAGGAAATGGCTCACATACTTGGACTTTCGGAAGTGGTGATATGCCTACAGGGCAAGATTTTTCTGGAAATGCAGCCATTTTTAATGACCCTAATGGTGTTCACGATCATCAAATGCTGTATTATAGCCAAGGTCTTGATCTTTCGCAGCATGAAAATTTAACTCTTAGTTTTACTTATGCTATTCAAGCTTATACAGAAGGTGGCGTAGATTATGGCCAATTGGTATTTTTGGTGTATGATAATGATGGCAGTCATGGTTATATTCGAGCAAAAGTTTTTGACTCAGACCAAGATCCGACAACTTACAGTTTTGATCTTCAGGCATTTTTATCAACTCACAGTACAGTAGATCCTGCACATTTTATTTTTGGTTTCGCTTGGGATGATGAAAATCATTCGCCTACTTGGGGTGCCGGTATTAATAATATCAGAATTCTCGGCACACCGGTCAATGATGCTTGTAGTGATGCTATAGCTTTTAATGCTTTGCCCTATGAAAATACGCAACTTATGAATGGCACGACCAATAATAGTGGTTTTATAACTGCTTCCGGTTGTGGCTTAGGCATGAATGATGGTGTTTGGTATAAATTTACACCTACCTATAGTGGTCTTGTTACCGTATCGGAAACAACCAATGATTTTGATTCGGAACTTGGTATTTATACAGGAACTTGCGGGAACCTGACTTGTGCTGGCCATGCTGATAATACTTCAGGAAGTACAGAAACAGTTGAGATTGAAGTGATTGCAGGAGAAGATTACTTAATTAATATAGGTTATTATTCAAATGATACTGATTATGAAGAAAAAGGTAATATGACATTACAAGTAGCCTATAAAATATTAAATGATGAAGCTGCTGATGCCATTTCAATTCCAGTTGGTGATTACCAATCTACCTGCACATCACCTACCATTATTCATCTTACCGGTGCCGAAACCAGTTCTGCGTCCATCAATGGCACACCATCATTTTCTAATCCTGGATATAATGGTGGTGATGTTTGGTACAAATTTGTAGCACCAAACTCCGGTGCTATAGAATTAACCGTGCCGCAATTATCCGATTGGTCAAGCATGATGCATGCTATATACAGTTCGGCTTCAGATACCGCCCCGAGTTTTGTATCTGATGAAAATGGAAATTATACAATCAATAGTTCGTCAAATATTCCTTCAGTTACCCATTACCGAGGCTTACATCCCGGAGTAACTTATTTTTTGAGAGTTTGGGAATATAATAATGATGATTTAGGAGATGTGTCATTTTGTTTAAAAGCTTTCACGGGTAACGATGAAGCAGTTAATGCATATAGCATTCCGGTTGCAGCAGAAAATGCCAATATTATTCCTTATCTTTATGCCAATAATGAAGGCGCAACAGATTCATCGCCTATTAATGGCAATATAACAGCATCAAGTTTTAATGGTGGCGATGTTTGGTTTAAATTTACGGCACCAAGTACAGGTAGTGTTAATGTGGTTGTTCCTATCGTAGGAGATTGGTCCAGTTTTGTACATTATTTATACGATTCTGAAACCAGTCAAACACCGATTGATCATAAATCTAATTTGAATATTAATCTATCCAGCCAAATTCCATCTACAGTGAATTATGATAATTTAACGCCCGGGCAAGTTTATTTTATGCGGGCATTTGATTATGAAAATGACAATTTTGGCACTGTAAGATTTTACATTCAAGCAACCCAATCTCAATCTGTTGAAGATTATGCTGCTTTAAACTTTACTTATTATCCTAATCCTGCTACCGAAGTCTTAAATA
>WGDF01000014.1 GCA_015493405.1 Flavobacteriaceae bacterium | reverse complement strand
TTCATTCAAACCCATCAAGCTAAAAAAGTTTCACAAGGTTTTTCATATAATTCCAAGGATAACAAAGATTTTTTGAATGCCGAACAGTTGAGACAATTGATGAAAGACAAACTAAAATTTGATTTATAATGTCCCCACATAAAATACCATACGGACGCCAAAAAATTACGCAAGAAGACATCGATGCTGTGGTAGCGGCTTTACAATCTGATTTCTTGACTCAAGGACCTAGAATAGCTAATTTTGAGCGAAATTTTGCCAAATATGTAGGCGCAAAATATGCAGTGGCTGTGTCTAATGGAACAGCTGCTTTACACTTGTCTTTATTGGCGTTGGGTATAGGAAAAGGCGATAATGTCATCACGACGCCCATTACATTTGCTGCGACGGCTAATGTGGCTCTTTATGCCGGAGCCAAAGTTTATTTTGCCGATATTGACCCAGATACTTATGTGATAGATATTGCAGCGGTTGAAAAATTAATTTTGCAACATTCAAAGGGCTTTTTTAAAGCTGTTTTGCCTGTAGATTTTGCCGGTTATTCGGTTGATACGGAAAGTTTGCGTGCTTTGGCACAAGAACACCATTTTAAAATAATTGAAGATGCTTGTCATGCGCCCGGTGCATATTTTATGGATCATCTAGGACAGAAGCAACAAGTCGGAAATGGTGTATTTTCCGATGCGACTGCTTTTTCATTCCATCCCGTAAAACATATTGCAGCGGGAGAAGGCGGGATGATTACGACCAATGATGAAGGAGTTTATAAAAAACTCTTGGCTTTGCGTACTCATGGGATTTCCAAAGATAATATGCAATATGCGATATGGGACAAAGAAAAGCAAGGCAATTGGTATTATGAAATGCACGATTTGGGTTACAATTATCGCATCACAGACATACAAGCAGCTTTGGGCAACAGTCAATTACAAAAAGCTGATGCCGGTTTGCAACGGCGACAAGAAATCGCACAAGCTTATCGTGCAGCCTTTCAAGAATTACCGATAAAAATGCAAAAACAAGATGAAAAGCATTTTAATGCACATCATTTGTTTGTGATAGAAGTGCCTGATAGAAAAGATTTTTATGACTACTTGCATGCCAATGGTATTTTGGCTCAGATTCATTACATTCCGGTACATCTTTTAGATTATTACCGGCAATTTGGCTGGAAAAAGGGGGATTTCCCGATAGCAGAGCAATATTATGACGGCGCCATCAGTTTGCCTATGTATCCGAGTTTGTCAGATAGAGAATTGGAATATGTCATTGATAAAGCCAGAAAATATTTTGATTAATATCTATACAGCAGTGTCATTTCAAATACTATAAAATGAAGCAAAAAAACATAGCTATTATTCCTGCTCGAAGCGGTAGCAAACGCATTCCTCATAAAAACGTCAAGGATTTTTTAGGAAAACCTATTATTGCTTATAGTATCGAAACGGCTTTGCAGTCGGGTTTGTTTGATGAGGTGATGGTCTCTACCGATAGTGAAAAAATCGCTGATATAGCCCGTCAATATGGTGCCAAGGTACCTTTTTTACGCAGTCGGGAAACAGCAGGTGATTATGCGACTTTGTCTGATGTAATCGATGAAGTATTGCAGACTTATCGAGATAAAGAGGATGTCGAATTTGACTATGCTTGTTGCTTACTGGCAACAGCGCCTTTTGTGCAAAAAGAAGATGTAATTACTGCTTATAACAAACTGATTCATAATGATATTGATGCAATTTTTCCGGTTGTTCGATATGATTTTCCCATACAAAGAGCAATGCAATTTGAAGGCGATTTTATCCGAATGATTGCACCGGAGAACAAGGATATTCGTTCACAAGATTTAACTCCTTCTTTTCACGATGCCGGTTTGTTTTACTGGATTAAAACCCAAGTTTTTAACAAGCAAAAAATGCTTTGGACAGACCAAACTTCTGCTTTTGAAATTAGTGCATATAAAGCCCAAGACATCGATACACCGGCGGATTGGCAGATGGCGGAATTGAAATATAAATTGCTCCAAGCTGATGAATAGATCTTATAAAATATTACCACGGCAAAGCTATCAAAAAGGAGATTATGCGATTGTTCCCATCAGGGA
>WGDF01000013.1 GCA_015493405.1 Flavobacteriaceae bacterium | reverse complement strand
TAGCGAATTGCTAAGCAAATCAAGGAGCAGATACTTATCTGACGCAAGAGCTGTTATACAAGCTTCAATTTTGTTAAAAAAAGAATATACTTATAAAAAAATCGCCAATATGTTCAGATATAAAACACATGCAAGCGTGATGTATAACGTTAAAAAAGTTAGCGACATAACAGAATTGACAGATACTTTAAGAAAAATAATAGACCTAAATTAAAATTATGAGAACAATTTACAAATTAAAAAAAGACACAAATCTATCATCTGTGATAGATTATTTAAAAAAACACAACGTTGATATTAACAACACATTAAGGACAATAGACGGCGGTGTCATATTGGAATGTGATACACCGAAAGAAAATGTATTTTTAGTGGCAAAATATATTGAAAATGTTATTGATGAAAAGGATAATAATGCTTATCTTTACTTAATCAGCGCACTATTCCTTATCGGTTTAGCTTTAATGGCAATATTTATAATTAAAATGATTTTTTAAAATGAAAACAAGATTTAACATAATTGAATTAAAAATGCTACAAAAAATTGTAGAGAAAGAATTAATAGAAAATGACGAAGCGCATGAATCAATACAAGAAATCGCTTTTTTGTATGAAAAGATTACAAGAATGCATCAAGTAGAAGTAGATAAAATGAGAACGATTAAGAGTCAGAAATGTAAGATGAACAAAAAGACAAAATACGCAAAGAATCCAAACGTTCCAGAAGCTGAAAAGAAAAAATTTATTAAGTTATTAAAAATATTAATAAAAGAAATTAAAGCAGATACAACAGGGTCTGAATATAACTACACCGAAAATATAGAAAGCATTATTTATAACATTGATAGCGTATCAAAAGAGATAAGTTATACGTTTACAATTGTTAAGAATTTTGTAAAAGATAAATAAATTTTGTATCTTTGAACTAAAATATACGTTATATGGCTGAATTAAAGAAAAACGGACTAACACCAAAACAAGAGAAATACGCACAAATGTATGTTAAGTATGGTAATAAGACCGTTGCGTATAAAAAAGCGTATAACACCGAGAATATGAAGCCTGAAAGCATTAATCGAAAAGCTTTTGAAGTACACGAAAACGGCAATGTAACGGCAAGGATAGCCGAATTACAGGCGGAACTTGAAAAGCGTAATGCGATGACTCTTGACAGGGTAATTAAATCTATTGCGCAAATAGCGACATTTGACATTGCAGAGATTTACGACGATAAAGGAAATATTAAGCCGATACACGAAATCCCGAAATCGGTAAGAATTGCAATACAAAGCATTAAAACCTTTGAATTAGGTGATAATGACAATAGAGCAAATGCAAGAATACGAGATGTTAAATTGCTTAACAAATTAGATGCCTTTGAAAAACTGATGAAATATTTTGGTGGATACGAAAAGGACAATAAACAAAAAGCTAATCCAATAACCGGAATTACATTTGAAGTCGTAAATAAAGATGAAAAGTAATATAACTCTATTACCGGCACAACTTGAATTTGTCTTGTCAGAAAAAAGGCATACGGGATTTGTTGCCGGTTATGGAAGTGGCAAAACAGAGGGCGGGGTAACGAAAACGATTGTGCAAAAATTAAAGCACCCATACGCACACGTGGCATATTACCTACCAAGCTACCCATTAATCAAAGATATAGCTATACCAAGATTTGAGCAGATACTTGATAAAATTGGATTGCAATATCAAACCAACTTAACGGATAAGGTTATCGCCGTTTATAACGGTGGTTTCCCATTTGGCAAGATAATACTTCGGTCAATGGATAATCCAAAATACATAGTTGGCTATGAGGTTGGATATTCTCTTATTGACGAATGCGACATATCTCCGATGCAAAAGATGAAAGATGTATTTAGAATGATTTTGGCACGTAATCGGGCAAAGTTAAAGAATGACATCAATAAGGTTGATATGGTTGGCACGCCGGAAGGTTTTAAATTCTTTTACAATTTTTTTGAGAAAAACAAAAGCGAAAACAAGGTGCTAATTAAAGCATCGACATACGACAATCCATATTTGCCTGACGGATATATTGACAGCTTACTTGATGAATATCCGGCTCACTTATTAGAAGCTTATCTAAATGGCGAATTTGTTAATATGAACACAGGAGCCGTATTTAACGACTTCGACAAAACCAAGCATCACACAGATAGAGTTATACAGAAGTCAGATGTGTTACACGTTGGAATTGACTTCAATATAACTAAGATGTCTGCCGTAATCCACGTAATAGACGGTGATAAACTGTATGCCGTTGATGAGGTTGTAAATGCTTATGACACCAATCAATTAGGCGATATTTTGAAAGAGAAATACAAAGGGCATCGCATTGCCGTTTATCCGGATGCAAGTGGTAACAGCCGTAAAACCTCTGCAAGCGCAACAGATATTCAAATACTAAAAAGCAAGGGATTTGTAGTAAGGGTTAAAAGTAAGAACCCTTATGTAAAAGACCGGATTAACGAGACCAACCGCAGATTTAGGGATATGACATATTTTGTCAATACAAACCGATGTATAAGTTATACCGAGAGTTTAGAGCAATTGGCATACGATAAGAATGGGCAGCCGGACAAAACAAGCGGTTTGGATCATATCATTGATGCCGGAACTTATTGTGTGTGGTGGCAAAAGCCGAAACGATTTAATATAAGATAATGAAACTAAAAGATATACAGCTAAAATATTACTTCAATCTAAAAGTAACCAAGCATTATGATATATGGCTTGACAAGTTACCGGCACGAGATAATATATTCGGGATTAAAAGCAAAGGGCTTGATGATTGGACGTTCGATGAGGTTGCATATTTAAAGCGATATGCTGACAGCGAT
>WGDF01000012.1 GCA_015493405.1 Flavobacteriaceae bacterium | reverse complement strand
TTTCAGGTACAGTAACCGACACATCCGGCGAACCGATACCGGGTGTCAATGTCGTTGTTAAAGGAAAGGATCAGGGCACAGCCACTGATTTTGATGGAAACTACAGTATAAGAGTTAATCCGGGTAGTATGCTGGTTTTCTCTTCAATTGGTTACCAAACTGTTGAAAAACCAGTTAAATCCGGTGGTGTTATTAATGTTACCTTAAAAGAAGGTGCTTCACAACTTGACAAAGTAGTAGTAACCGCTATGGGGGTTAAGAAAAATGAAAAAGCCCTGGGGTATGCTTCACAACAAGTCAAAGTGACGGACTTAAAACAAATTAGTCAAAATGCTTTGATTAATCTGCAAGGTCAAATCTCAGGTGTTCGAATTACTCAGTCCTCAGGAGCTGTCGGTGGAGGTGTTGATATTTTAATACGGGGAGTCAAATCTTTAGACCCCAGTGTTAGCAATCAACCTTTGATTATAGTAGATGGTATTCGGATTAATAATGATATAATTGCCGGTGATGTTAAACCAACTACCGGTAGTAATGCACCGAGTAGTTCAGAACAGTTTTCTTTTTCTAACAGAGCCATTGATATCAATCCAGACGATATTGAAAGCATTAACGTCTTAAAAGGTGCAGCGGCTGCTGCTTTATATGGTATAGATGCTGCCAATGGTGCTATCATCATTACGACCAAAAAAGGAATTAAAGGAAAACCGCAGTTTACCTTGACGACTAAATTTTCGGCCAGTAAAGTTAACAAATATGTCGAATTGCAAGATAAATGGCGTGAAGGACGTCATAAAATTTCAAAAATCACCCAAGATCCTAATAATCCTAATGTAAATGCAAATCAAGTTAATGGTTATGGTGCACAAAAAGGTTATTGGTTGGTCAATGGTGCTACTTACAGTTTCCATACTTGGGGACCGGAATACGGCGATGATCCTACGATGACTTTCCATGATATCTATAGAGATTTCTTTAGTACAGGCGTGAATAACAATGTTAATTTTAGTGTCAGAGGTGGTGCGGATAAATACAATTATTTCTTGTCATTAGGAGATAATATCAGTTCGGGAATTGTTCCTAATACGGATTTTAATAAATTAAATGTTAGAATTAAAGCAGATTACCAATTGACCAAAAAATTTAATTTGGAAGTTTCTTCTGCATTTACCAACTCTAATGGTAAGTTGCCTAACAATGGTGATAAATCTATTATGAGTTCTATGTCATATTGGTCTCCTACTATAGATATCAATGATTGGATTTTACCTGATGGCAGACAAAAAAATTATACGCCTTATTGGATTGATAATCCGCGCTATTTCGCAGAAAAAAGTAATTTACAAACTGATGTCAATCGTATTATCACCAGTGCCAATGCCAAATGGGATTTGAGTGACAAGTTTAATATTAATTATCGTATATCAAATGATAATTACGTAGATGCTCGTAACCGTTTTGTGCCGGCTGATTTAGATGTAGGAACTCAAGTTAAAGGTTTTATCATCAACCAGAATATACGTTTAAATGCATTAAATTCATTGTTATTAGCGAGTTATAAATATGCTTTGAATGATGATATGAAATTTACATTTATGGGTGGGAATGAAATCACCAAACAAAATAGAATTTCAGAAACACAAAAAGGGGAGACACTTATTTTACCTTATTTGAATAATATTTCAAATGCTGAGAATTTTTATAGTTTTAGTAAAGCTATCGGAAAAAATAGAGTAGGTGTTTTCGGAGAAGTTGATTTTGCTTATAAAGATAAATTATTTTTGACTTTAACAGGAAGAAATGACTGGAGTTCTACTTTACCCGTCAAAAATCGTTCTTTCTTTTATCCATCTTTTAATGTTTCCTATTTAGTAACGGATTTATTGGATAAAAAAAATAAAATCTTATCCTTTGCCAAGTTACGATTTTCTTGGGCCAATGTGGGAAGAGATGCACCTGAAGGTAAACTCGGCACCAAATGGGGTTTAAGTAATTATCCAACGAACAATGGTTCCGCAGGGGGACTTTATCCTTATACCATTGAAGGCGATGTTAATTTAAGACCTGAAAATAAAAGAACCACTGAATTTGGTTTTGATTTTAGATTCTTGGACAATCGCATTAGATTGGATTATACCTATTATGATAATTTAAATACCGATTTAATAACAGGAATACCGGTTTCTTCGACATCAGGTAAAAGAATAATTTGGAAAAATGCGGGAAGTATAACTAATGTTGGTCATGAAATTTTATTGAGTGGTCGTTGGATAGATAAATCTGATTTTAATTGGACTACAACTGTTAATTGGTCAACCAATAAAGGTAAAGTGACTCATTTGCCGGATGAAATTGAATCAATCATTTATGCCAGTAGTGGTTATGCCGGTGTTATGTCAATGGTAAAAGAGGGTGATGCTCCGGGAACACTGTATGGATATAAATGGAAATATAATGATAACGGCAAAAGAATTATAGGTAGTAATGGTTTGCCGACTATTGATACCAGTGAAAAAGTCATTGTGGGTCATGCTTTCCCAGATTGGGTGGGTTCTATAACGAATTCATTAACCTATAAAAAATTGAATTTGAGTTTTATGTTTGAATATAAAAAGGGTGGCGATTCTTATGATGCCGGTCAACGGAACTCAATCAGAGATGGTACCATTAAAATTACTGAACAACGTTATGAAAATGTTGTTTTAGATGGCGTTCAAGATGATGGTAATGGCGGTTGGAAAGCTAATGAAACACCTGTTTTTATTGATGAAAATTATTATAGAAGTTCCAGTCATTATAATAGAGCTTCAGAAATTTTAGTTCAAGATGCTTCTTGGGTTAAATTAAGAAATATCTCTTTGACTTATACATTGCCAAAACAATGGTTAAAAAATACCTTTATCCATAAAGCGCAAATCAATGCCAGTGGTAGCAATTTCTTAATATGGACACCTTTTAGAGGATTTGATCCCGAAGGTAGTCAATTTGCTGCAGGTTCTAACACTTACGGTTTTACCGGTTTGAATATTCCGCTAACAAAAACCTATAGTATGGGTTTAAAAGTTAATTTTTAATTTAAAAACGAAGAAAAAATGAAACATATTAAAATATTATTCTTTACTTTATTACTGGTGGTAACAGCTACGAGTTGTAAAGATTTTTTTGATGTTAACGACCCTTCAAATGTCGTTTCTGAAAAAGATTATTCCCTGGACTTGCTCATGCCAAGTGCGGAATATTACACTGTTATGTTGCAGTTTGATAAGGCCTATTCCATAGGACAAGTGCAACAACATATTGCATCATATTTTGACCATGGTATAGACCAGCATTATGAATCTTCTGTAAGTGGCGCCTGGGCCTTATATTATACAAAGGCTTTATATGTCCTAAAAAAAATGGCAACTTTAGCAGATGAAAAAGATGCAGTTCATTTCAAAGGAGCTGTTAACATACTTAAAGCCTTAACTTTAGGAATGACCACTGACCTTTATGGTGATATGCCTTACTTTGAAGCTTCTGAAGGTTCTGATATTCTGCAACCGAAGGTCGATTCACAACAAGATTTGTATAATGAAATTCAATCTCTTTTAGATTTGGCCATTACACAATTAAACGCAACAGATAATTCAGGTTTGGAAAATCTGAATGGAGATGGTATATATAACGGTGATTTGGGAAAATGGACGCGTTTGGCTTATACTTTAAAAGCCAGATATGCCATGCATTTAATCAAAAAAAATACGCCTGTAGTAGCAGCTCAAGAAGCTTTAACGGATCTTCAAAACGGATTTACATCTAATGCTGATGATTTCCAATTATCTTTTAATGAAAAACAAAAAAACCCTTGGCATACCTCTGTAGTGTTAGCCTCTAATACAGGAAATATTTCTGTTTTATTTTCTGAACAATTGGTCAATTATATGAACAGTAGTATTTATCCTACAGCTGCTTATGACCCCCGTATCTACGATTATATCGACAATGGAGGAGCCGCTACATTTGACGGCGCTCAGAATGGTAATGAGGGAAATACACAAGCAGGAACAAATGCAAATACTTTGTTTAATGCGAATAGTTACTATTTTCAACAAAATTCACCCTTGGTTTTGGTGAGTTATGCCGAAGCATTATTTTTAAAAGCTGAAGCTGAATTTTTAGTAAATGGTGGTAATGCAACATCTGTTGGAGGAACCCAAGCGGCTTATGATGCTTATAAAATGGGAATTGAAGCCAATATGAACAAAATTGGAATTGCTTCAGGATTACGTGATGCATATTTAGCTGATCCGGCTATTGATGTTACACCGGCAAATTTGAAATTGCAACATATTATGGTGCAAAAATATATTGCTTTACTTTTAAATCCGGAAGTATTTACCGATATGAGACGCTATGATTTTTCAACGGATGTTTACCCCGGCTTAGCTTTACCGGCAAATCAAGATCCTAATATGAATGGGCAATGGTTTAAACGTGCTATTTATCCGGTTTCTGAGCTGAGTAAGAATCCCAACCTCGTTGTAACAGCCCAACCGGTTTTTGTACCAGTATGGTGGGAACAATAATAAACCAAATTTAATTATTTTTTGAAGCTGTCTGAAAAGGCAGCTTCTTTTTTTTAATAAAACGGCAATGTTATATCGCATTAGAATTTATACCCATCACGAATTCAATGGCGTTCAATTCATTGAGCCATTTTCATTCTGTATCGGCATTAGTCATTCTAAAAATATAATTCGATAGTGGTTGGATGAATGATTCTATATTAAGAATTGGTGTTAAATCTCTTTGACATTTTTTGTTCAAGAACTAGGGTTAATTTAAGCAGCAATAAGCCCCAAAATATGCCGAAAATAATGTCTAAAGGATAATGAACGCCCACATAAATCCGGCTATAAATAAACAGCCCCCACCAGATGATTAACAGATAAATCCATTTGGTATGCTTTTTTAATAAATAGATACTAAACCAGACAAATAAGGTCGAATTAGAGGCGTGTCCCGATATAAAACTAAAATTGTGAGGGTGCAATAGGGCTCTGATGTGTCCTTTTAATAAAGGATCTGCCGAAGGACGTAAACGATGAAAATAGGTTTTTAACAGATTGGTGGTTTGGTCGCAAATACCTAATGAAATGGCAATCAAAACCAAGGAGACTAAAGCTTTGCGCCAGCCCAAATAATAAAAATAAACAGCAAGAGTCAGAAGATAGAGTAAAAGCCAATTTTTTTGGTTGGTATAAAATAACCAAAATTGATCATAACCGGATTGTCCCAAATGGTTTAAAAATAAAAATATTTGTTGATCCCAATGCAGTATTTGATCCATTATTGACGCTTGACGGTATGGGTTACTTCTTCTTTGATATTCATTATTTTTTTAGTGTCTTTGATCTCTTTTTTCAATTTTTCAATCGCTTCAGTATCCAAACCTGCTTTTTGCGTTTCTTTGAGCATCTCTTTTTTAACGTTATTGCTGGCATCACGCAATTGCCGAATACCTTTGCCTAAATTCCGAGCAATTTCCGGCATTTTTTCCGGACCGAAAATTAAAAGCATGACAAAAAAAACGACAAATAATTCGCTATAACTGATAAACAATAACATGACTTATATTTTTTACAAAGTTAAGGAATAAATTTATTGAAAATAAAGAGTTTATCTATTTCTTGCTTAAAATATATTACAATATGCTGTGACCGGATTAAAATTTGGCTTTATTTTTTAGTTGTTCAAATTCACTTTTTTGTTTGGTTTTAGGCCAAACATTATTTGAAGGATCAATATCAGCAGTCAAGTTTTCGGGATCCAATTCCATTTTAACAATTTCTTTTTGAGAAGGAATCATTTTACTCACTTTTTTATCGTTAAAACGCCAAATTTTGGCAGGATAGATAATTTGTTTAGTCGTGCCATCTTTGTAAGTTATTTTTAAGACAATAGGCATAACCAGTTCTCCTTTTTGTTCAAATGCCACGCGATAAAAATATTTGGGCATTTTTAGATGTTGGATTTCAGCTTTAGTAAAATTCTCATTTAAAAATTGTTTCAAATTGGTAGCACGTTGCAACAGAGATTTTTTCGATTTCATATTCGGTTTAAAATCAGGACTATCCTCGGTTATCAAGGAGACAAAAGGCGGAAAATCATTCACTTTCATACCGTAGCTTTTGGCCATATTCTTGATTCGTTGGGTCGGTTTATCTGTCACATAGAATTTGCTGACTTTAGCAATTCCCATATCATTGACCCTGGTGGTGTAAAACCAACCGCGCCAAAACCAGTCCAGATCAATAGCTGAGGCATCTTCCATAGTTCTAAAGAAATCAGCCGGTTCCGGATGTTTAAATTTCCATCTATTGGCATAAGTTTTAAAAGCTTTGTCAAACAATTGATGTCCCATGATTACTTCACGTAGCATATATAAGCCTGCAGAAGGTTTACTGTAAGCAGTCATACCACGATTATACATCAAATCGGAGTTGACCATAATCGGATGCATTTTGCTTTGATCTCCTTTCATAAAGGGGACCACTTGCTTGGGCAGCCCTCTCGAATGTAATTTAAAACCTAATTTTTTTTCAAAAGCTTGTTCAGCTAACAATTCGGTAAATGTATTGAGGCCTTCATCCATCCACATCCATTGTCTTTCATCTGAATTGACAATCATCGGAAACCAGTTGTGTCCCACTTCATGGGTGATGACTTTAATCATGCCATTACGGGTACGATCGCTGTATTTGCCGTTTTTATTGGGGCGGCCGTAATTCCAGCAGATCATAGGGTATTCCATGCCTTGTCTGAAAGCATTGACCGAAATGGCTTTGGGGTAAGGGAAGTCAAATAAATGTTTTGAATATTGCTCTAAGGTATTGGCGACTGTTCGAGTTGAATATTTTTCCCAAAGCGGTTGGGCCTCTTTAGGATACATTGATACGGCCATAACTGTTTTAGTAGGCAATTTGACCGCCATCATATCATAAATAAATTTACGAGATGAGGCGAAAGCAAAGTCCCGTACATTTTTAGCATCAAATCGCCACGTTTTGGTGGTTTTGGCAAATGATTTCTCATGTTGACGGGCTTCTTTCTCAGTAACAATCATCACGGGTTTGTCAAAGGTTTTTTTTGCTTTTAAGTAACGTTGAAATTGTTGACGGGTCAAGACTTCTTTCCGATTGGTCAATACACCGGTGCCATCGAGAATGTGATCGGCTGGAGCGGTAATATTTACTTTAAAGTCACCAAAAGGCAAAGCAAATTCTCCGGTTTGGATAAACTGTAAATTTTGCCAACCATTGACATCATCATAAACAGCCATTCGGGGATAAAATTGAGCTATGATATATAAGTTGTTTCCATCATCTTTAAAATGTTCAAAGCCGGAACGGCCCCAATCTTCGGCAAAATTGTTAATATCATACCACCAATCAATATTAAAATTAACCCGTTCTTTAGGCTTCAACGGACGGGGCAAATCAATGCGCATCATTGTGTGATTTATGGTATATGACAATTTGTGTCCCTTGAGATCGGATACATTGGTGATGTGATAACCGCCTTTGTAACCTTCATTGGTATATTGAGAAATGAATTTTCCGGGGCGTAGCATTACATTGCTGCCATCATCTTTGATTTGATCGGTATATGAATTAGGAGCTCTTTTATTCTGGTCCAGTTGCACCCAGAGGTAATCCAAATTATCAGGAGAATTATTGATATAAGTGATGGTTTCATGCCCTTTAATTTGGGGTTTTTGACGGTCTATCAATTCAATAGACATATTATAGTTGGCTCTGTTTTGATAGTAAGCATGTCCCGGAGCGCCGGCGGCCGTTCTATACTGATTGGGTGTCGGTAGCAAATCAGTCATCTGTCTGAACTTACTGGTATTATAATGTCCTTTAGGAATGGCTTTTCCGGTTTTTTCTTGAGCAAAAGCAGTACTTACTAAAAGTAATAAAGCTATAAAAAATTTGGATTTCATAAGACGATCTTTTAAGATATAAACAAAAGTAACATAATAATTACAAAGATAAAACAGTCGAGATGCTAATAATTTGTTAATTATCCTTTAAAATCAACAACTCAACTTACACATCCGATTCTTTTAATAATTCTTTTAAACAAGATTTTTTAAAATTAAAAAACGGGACTTGTTTTTTATAGTCGTCATAAGCCGGTCCGAATTTTTTGCGGGCTTGGGGTTCTTCGTAGCGTTTAATCATCAATAGCATCAACAGCATTTCAAGCGGGGCTAAAAATAGTATAAATGTAGGACTGCCGACCAAAAGTGCAAAAGCTAACGGAAAAAACAGCAAGCCCAAATGCATCGGATGGCGCATACAACCATAAATCCCTGTAGTAACCAGCCGGTTGGTTTCGAGGGGTTTTAAATTTCCTTCTCTTCCTTTTTTGGCCAAATAGCGGCCGGTATTACGACTCGCTTTGAGTATCATTTTCAATAAGAAATAGCCCGGAATTAGAGTAGCGATATGAAATTTGGTGCTGTTAAACCAATCGTAAAAATAGATTTTGTCAAAATGTATGCTCAAGATGGCGCCTCCAATTAAGAAGACCAACCAAATCATGATTCTGAGAATATTTTCTTTGCTAATTTTTTTCATTGGTTAATAAATTTTATCTTTGTTGTTCAAAATTAAGCTTTTTTGCGATTGACCTAAAATTTATTTATAATGATTGACAAAAAAATTGCAGTAATCGGCTTGGGATATGTCGGATTGCCTTTAGCAGCGGCTTTTGCAGCCAAATATAAAGTGACCGGTTTTGATATCAATTCAAAACGGGTGGCCAAACTTAAAAAAGGAGTTGACGATACTTTGGAAGTGTCAGAAGATCAGTTGAAAAGTGTTTTGGTTGGCAATTTTAATCAAAAAGGCTTGTCTTTGACTGCCAATCTTCAAGATATAGCCGATGCGCAAATCTATATTGTTACGGTACCGACACCCATTGATAAACATAAAATTCCCGATTTAACGCCCCTTTACAAAGCCAGTGAAAGTGTTGGAAAGGTTTTGAAAAAAGGAGATATTGTGATTTATGAATCGACTGTTTTTCCCGGAGCAACTGAAGAGGAATGTGTGCCTATTTTGGAAAAAGCTTCAGGTTTAACATTTAACACGGATTTTTATGCCGGCTATTCACCTGAACGCATTAATCCGGGAGATAAGAAACATACGGTAACTAAAATTTTGAAAGTAACGTCAGGTTCTACACCTGAAATTGCTGAGGAGATTGACCAACTATATAAAAGCATTATCACTGCCGGCACGCACAAAGCTTCGTCTATTAAAGTTGCCGAAGCAGCCAAAGTGATTGAAAATTCACAACGCGACATTAATATTGCTTTTGTTAACGAATTGTCTAAAATATTTCGTTTATTGGGGGTTGATACTTTGGAAGTTTTGGAAGCTGCCGGTACCAAATGGAATTTTTTACCCTTCCGTCCCGGCTTAGTTGGCGGACATTGTATCGGGATTGATCCTTACTATTTGGCACACAAAGCCAAAGAATATGATTATAATCCGGAAATTATTTTAGCCGGACGCCGTTTAAATGACAGTATGGGCCAATTTGTGGCTCAAGAAACGGTTAAAATGATGCTTAAAAAAGGTTTAAGTGTCAAAGATGCCAATGTTTTGGTATTGGGCATCACTTTCAAAGAAAACTGCCCTGATATTCGTAATTCAAGAGCTATTGATGTGGTGCGTGAACTGCAAGACTATCAAATGAATGTGGCTGTTTATGATCCTTGGGCATCGCCGCAAGAAGTGAAAGATGAATATGGATTAGATTTAATCTCAAATATTGAGAATGCCAATGCAAAATATGATGCTGTGTTAGCAGTCGTGGCACATAATGAGTTTAAAAATCTCGATTTGAAAAAATATACCAATGACAATGCCTTGATTTATGATGTCAAAGCCATTTATTCGAAGGAACAAAGCGATTTACGCTTGTAAATAATCAATGTCAAGTGGAAAGTACAGGATTGGATGAGGTTTCCACCTGTCATTTCACAATGAGTAAGAAACAAACAAGAGTCTGTATCGATTGGAATGGGGATAAGTTGTCATACTATTTCCTACAATAATGGTATTCTAAATTCTATCTAATTGTTGGTTATCAATAATTTATGGTTTATAATAAAACCTATAAGTTTTTCAAAATTTGCTAGGCCTTGTTAAATTATAATTAATCTAAATTTCACCAACTTTCGTTAGTATAAATATTTACCAAATTTTTTTCAAAGCAGAATGACCCTTAATAATGTTTTTCAGCTATTTTAAATGTTTCACGCGTCCACTGTAATAAAAATTCCTTTTTATATTTTTTTGTGGCACAAAACCAAATTTATTTTTAAAAAAGTCTATTTGTTTTTGATGAACTGCCGGCAAAGGAGCATTCCCTGTTTGCCAAAAGAGTTGTTCATCATCGGGGTAATGGTATTGAAAATCACCTTCTTTTTTGGTGTAAAAACGGGCATTCAAACTTGATAGCGGTTGGGGCGTCAACAGGTTATGATATTGCCAATGTTGATGTATTGCCATGTAAATACCAACTGTCAAAAATAAGCTCCAACCCAAAGCATTGAAATATTTATAAAATGCAGCTTGGCTTAAGAAGGCTTTAATGCTAAGGGCCAAAAAAATAAAAATAGCCAGAATAAATCGGAAATTAGGTCCGACAAATAGGATGCTGACAAAATAAAATAAACCTAGTAAATACAAAACCCAATAAGGATTTGACAACATGATTTTTTGCCTTTTGGACAATAAAACGATAGGGTATAAAATCAGCAATAAGACCATCAACGGATTGATGATTTGATGCACGCCGGGTTGTCGTAACCACTGCCAAAATCTCGTAAGCAAATGACTGTTTACAGATAGTGCCATATTTTCTTGTTTGCCGAGATATGCCGTATACTGTAACAATTCAGGTGGATATTGCCAAGCGGGTTTTAGATATTTGGCAAAAAAATCAAATGGATAAAAGAGATAACCGGTAATCTGGAAATTTTTACTCAGCCATAAACTTAAAACAAATAAACCAAATAGGGTAATTTTTAAGGACATTTGACAAAGTTGTTTTCGGTGTCGCCACCATAAAATCAAAACTAATATGACGTTGACAATGGCAGTCGGTTTGATTAAAAAGCTGAATCCGGATAACAGTAAGATTTCTATAAATTGAGGTCGGTTTAGTTGTTGATAATTTCGAAGGAACAAATCAAAAACTAACAAAGACAATAGGCTAACCGGTAAATCAGGCGATGGACTGTCGATAAAAAATACCAAAAGAACAGATATAACAGGAAATAACTTCAACCAATATTTTTGGTCAGACCAATCTTTTTGCACACGCAGAAACCAATAAAAAACAAATATCAAGAAAAATAAACCGTTTAAATCGTTAAACGTCATCCATTTTTGATGAAAATTAAAGCCGGCTTGTAAGATATGCCAGCCTGAAAATTGACCTAAAAATGGATGAATATTGATCAATCCTTTGGCTAATCCTTGTTCATTTGCCCATTTAATCGTCTGGATATAGTAGCTTTCGTTATCGGGTAGGGTCGAAGTGGTGCTACTGAGCATCAATACAATTAAGCTTGTTAAGTAAAATAGGCTTTTATATAAACGTGAAAGACTTTTAAAAGCTTGCCAAAGTATTTTTAAATATCTTGGTTTCAGGATGATATAAATAAGCGCCAAAACAAAACTTAATACTTGAAAATATAAATCAAATCCTTTGAAATATAAGATCAGCCAAATCACGATCATATAAATAAATAGCCCGTTAATCAGTAAATAATCAATTATTTCACGGTCATTTTTAAAAAGAAAGGCTTGCACCATACTACCCAAAGCTGCAGCAATGGTCAAATTGATCACCCAAACCAAGAAAATAGCAAGCATAAGATTATTTTTTGGGGTAAAGTTATGATTTTATTTAACTTTTTTGACAAGATGCCTATCGGAACCTAGCAGATTTATAAAAGGAATAAGACTTTTATGGTTAGACCGGTATAATATCAATTGATTTGCTTGACCAAACTATCCGATGCAACCGTTGCAAAATAACCAATGCCGCCACGCACATTGGTTTCAGGATTACCGGGGACGGCAATTTGAAATGGACTTTCGCCATAATCCATATCACCTAATTGGTCCAGAGTATTTAAGTAATCAATATAAGCTTTATTGAGATGAAACAGCTTGATTTTGTATGTGCCGGCACCATTGTAATGAAAGTATGGCAATATGATAGACTGCTCCGTTTCATTGTATGAACTATCATCAAAATAATAAGATGTTCCATAGTAATAGTAACCACTATTGTTATTAGTGAAAAATAGTTTAGCCATATAATAATCCGTTTGATTTTCGGGATCGTTAAAATAGAGCTTTAGCTGTCGATCGATATCACCATTGGCTTGCATGACCGACATAAATTTGAAATCGGTTATGGGGATCTGTTCCGGTATAGTTGTTCGGGCGCTAAGGTGGTGGTTGCCTTTAATCAAATTCAGTGTATAAGTTTCACCGGGTATACCGTTTGAGATGGTTTTGTAAATCCCTTCGTTGTCAGGATAGAAAAGAATTTGAGTGCCTTGACTGTCCATAACTGAAATTTGGGCATCGGTTACCGGTTCATATTGATAACTGTCTCTTTGAAATCCTTTGCTCATAGTTATTTTGAAATAAGAATCTGGTGCAAAATTGCTGAAATAGCCTTCAATTACGGGAGTAGGAGCCATTTCATCGAGTTTGATATCGGCATCCTTTTCGCAGCCGGTTAATAAGCTAAATATAATTATTGTAAAAAATATTTTTTTCATAGGATTTAAAATTTAAAATTATAGGTAATTGAAGGCACCCATCTAAACAGGGTAATTTGCTTAGCTTTTAACGTCTGACTGTTGTTTTCCCAGTCTTGCCGGAAATAAATGATATACGGATTGAGATGCCCATAAGCATTGTAAACCGAAAAATTCCAACTGGAACGGAATTTTTTACCGGGTTTGTTATGCAAGGTTACGGACAAATCCAAACGGTGGTAATTGGGCATTCTGCCACCATTTCGCTCGGTAAAATACGGATATTCGCGGCCATCTACTTGGTAAAATCCGGCAGGAAAGGTTACCGCATTGCCGGTATAATAAACCCACACGGCACCCAAGTCGGTACGAGGCGAAATTTTGTAATTCATCACAATGGAAATATCGTGAATACGGTCTTGTCGGGCAGAAAACCATTTGCCATTGTTAATACCATCAAACTGTTTGAGCGAGCGGGATAAAGTATAGGAAATCCAGCCATTTAACTTGCCTTGTTTTTTGCGTAGCAAGAGTTCCAATCCGTATGCTTTGCCTTGTCCGAAAAGCAAATATTTTTCCACTTCAGGATTGAGTGTTATTTGTGTTCCGGTTTTATAATCTACGATATTTTGCATAGTTTTGTAATATATTTCTGCCGAAAATTCCCAAAGCCCATCTTTAAGATTTCTAAAGTAGCCCAATGAGGTTTGATAGGACGTTTGTGCCGGAATATTCAAGCCGCTGGGCATCCAAACATCTGTTGGATTGGATGAAGAAGAGTTACTCATCAGATGCAAAAACTGATAAGTTTTGGCAAAGGCCGCTTTGACGGACTGTTGGTTATTAAAAGCATAACTAACACTAATACGAGGCGCCAGTCCGTGAAAAGTTTTGATGGCTTGCCAACGTTCATAGTGTTTGGTAAATTCGACATCACCTTGTGCGTTGTATTTTGAAAAATCGCCACCACCGAGGTGAATAAAATTTGTATAACGCAGTCCGTAATAAATTTTTAGTTGGTCAGACAAACTAAATTCATCCGATGCATACAAAGCATTTTCCAAGGCATACCGGTTGGTCAGATTTAATACTTTAAACGCATCATCATATTCGCTGGACTCAAAGGTGCTGGGTTTGAGCGTATGATGCGTCATGTCAAATCCGAAATTGATTTTATGCCGGTCATTGAGGTAGTAATTAAAATCGTTTTTAAAAGAAAAGTCTTGAATACCGGCACCTAAAGTGAAGAAAAAATCGGTATGACCTTTTTCTTCCAGTTTAATCCGGTAATTGTAATCACTAAAAATCAAAGACGTATTGGAAAACAAACGACTGTTAAAAATATGATTAAAGCGAAGTGTTGTTGTCGTATTTCCCCAAGAAAAGCCAAATTGATCCTGCTCTTCGTCAAATCCGAATATATCTCGTCCGAAATA
>WGDF01000011.1 GCA_015493405.1 Flavobacteriaceae bacterium | reverse complement strand
GCATCCATTAATTCGGGTAAAGGAATACCTGATACGCTCGTTAATCTGGGAAGCGGTACCATTGTATCGCCATGTCCGCCCATAAGCATAGCATTGACATCTCTGGGAGAAACGTTGAGTTCTTCAGCGATAAAAGCTTCAAAACGACCGGTATCTAATACACCTGCCATACCAAAGACTTGAGTACGAGGCAAACCGGTAGATAAGAATGCTGTATAAGTCATTACATCCAAAGGATTTGCAACGATGATAAATTTGGCATTAGGAGAATATTCAAAAGCTTTTTGAGAGACCTCTTTCATAATTTTGGCATTGATGCCAATTAAATCATCGCGGCTCATGCCGGGTTTACGGGGAATACCTGATGTGATAACTACAACATCAGAATCTGCAGTTTTAGAATAATCATCTGTATAACCTTTAACTTTAGTATCAAAATAGTTGATGTGAGAAGATTCCCAGATATCTAAAGCTTTACCTTCTGCAAAGTTGGGTTTAATATCAATTAAAACAACTTCGTTTACAATATTTTTTTTAGCAACAACATTTGCTACTGTGGCACCTACATTACCGGCACCGATGATCGTGACTTTTTTATTCATAATTATTTTTTTTATATTTCTCATTCAAATTTAATCAAATAAATAGAATTATTTTATGATTAATTACATAATTTCCGGTTTTTTATAAGCTCAATTATCATGGCTTTAAATTTAAAAAAAGCATGAAATTTATAACTTCATGCTTTTCTAACTAATCAAAACAAATACATAACTAACTATAAATCAGCAGGAAATACTAACATCTTAAATAAAAGCTTTTTCATTATCAAAATGAAAAATATAGCTTATTAACGTAATTTCCTACTAAAATTTTAATAACCGTTAAAACCATAGCGGTTGTCTTCTCTGACTTTTTTGGCTATGATGCGGCGCAACTCATTTAAGTTGGGGGTATTGTTATATTTGGTAAAGCGTTTTACACCCATCAACATCATACGCAATTCATCGCCTTCTGCAATGGAATAAATAGCTTCTGTTGCTTTAAATTTAATTTTTTCTACAGCATTGAATAAATTTAATTTGCTCATAGCTATTTGTGCCTCAAAATTGGCATCAGAATTTTGTTTGATTTTCTTTTGAGTGGCTAAAATTGTACTTTCGGCCATATAGATTTCTATTAAAATATCTGCGGCATCAAGAACCAATTGTTGTTGTCCGCCAAGTTTATCCCCAAATTTTTGCGCACCTGTTCCGGCTATCATCAAGAAAACTTTTTTCAATCGTTTGACCATTTCCAATTCTTCATCCAAAGGATTCTTAAATTCAGGTTTGTCAAAGGAAGGTATACCCATTAATTCTCCGGCAACAGCCTTAGCCGGTCCCAGTAAGTCTAATTGCCCTTTCATAGCTTTACGCAAAAGCATACTGACTGTTAGCAGCCGATTGATCTCATTCGTTCCTTCATAAATACGTGTAATACGGGCATCGCGCCACCAACTTTCCATTGGCATTTCTTCGGAGAATCCCATACCACCGAAAATTTGTAAACCTTCATCGGCAACAATCTGTGTGCCATCGGAAACATAAACTTTTAAAATAGCCGCTTCAATGGCATATTCTTCAAAAGCTTTTTTCTCGGCAACTTCTTCTGCCAAACCTTCGGCTTTATATTCAGCGATTCGATCGGCAATATCTTTAGCGGCTCGGTAAATACCGGATTCGGATACATATGTTTTTGTAGTCATTTCGGCTATTTTTTTCTTGATAGCCCCGAAATTGATGATGGGTTGACTAAATTGTTTACGTTCGTTAGCGTAAACAATACTTTCGGTTATAATACGGCGCATCGCATCAACTATACCTGCCGATAATTTGATTCGGCCAATATTCAGAACATTCAATGCTATTTTGAAACCTTCTTGTCGTTTTCCCAGCATATTTTCAACCGGAATTTTAGTGTCCGTAAAGAAAATTTGTCTAGTTGATGAAGATCTGATGCCTAATTTTTGTTCTTCTTCACCAAGTTTAAAGCCATTGGGATTTTCGGGATCATATTCAAAAATAAAAGCGGATAATTTATCATCTTTTTGACCGTTTTCTATAATTTTAGCAAACACAATAAAAGTATGAGCAAAACCGGCATTGCTTATCCACATTTTTTGGCCGTTAATAATCCAATGTTTACCATCTTCAGACAATTGAGCAGTTGTTTTACCATTATTGGCATCTGAACCGGCAGTAGGTTCGGTTAAAGCATAAGCTCCAATCCATTCTCCTGTAGCTAGTTTAGGTAAATATTTAGCTTTTTGTTCTTCAGTACCATATAGAAATATGGGCATCATCCCAATACCTGTATGGGCGCCATAAGCCGTTGCGTATGAACCTGTTGCACCCGACATGCGGTCGCAAACCAACATAGCGGTTACGAAATCCATTCCTA
The DNA here is from genome assembly GCA_015493405.1 of Flavobacteriaceae bacterium. GTDB lineage: Bacteria > Bacteroidota > Bacteroidia > Flavobacteriales > Flavobacteriaceae > WGBX01. The sequence continues at coordinate 838 of WGDF01000011.1, read as the reverse complement.
AGCCGTTATATTGTTCCGGTATTCCGACGGAAAGAAATCCCATTTCGCCTGATTTTTTCATCAATTCCAGGACTAAATCATAGTCATGGTGTTCAAAACGCGGTTTGACGGGCATCATTTCTCTATTGACAAATTCCGTAGCAGCATCTGCCATCATTTTTTGTTCTTCCGATAAATCATCCAGTGTAAAAATCTGGTCGGCTTGATAGTCTTTAATTATAAAATCTGCTCCTTTTTTCATTTTTTAATATTTTATTTAAATGGTTTTTTAATTTTGATTGTCATTTCTACCCCGACTTTTGTAGAGAGATAAATCTTTATTTTAATTTTAAATTACGTCGGTCACCCTCATAAAAGTCAAGGAACTCTGTTGATATGAGGGAAACAATTTCTATCTTTAATAAGGTATTTTATACCGAAATGAAGATTTCTCGTTGCTCCCACCTCGCTCTGTCGAAATGACAAATTTTCAATTATTAAAGTAATTCAAAAATTCCGGCTGCACCTTGGCCTGCACCGACACACATTGTAACCATGCCATAACGACCACCGGTTTGTTTGAGTTCGTCTAAAATTTGCACGGTTAATTTAGCTCCCGTCATACCAAGCGGGTGACCTAAAGCAATAGCACCACCATTGATATTAACTTTGTTCTTATCCAAGCCGAGATTTTTGATAACGGCTACAGATTGAGAAGCAAAAGCCTCATTGAGTTCAATCAAGTCGATATCTTCCAAACTCATGCCTGTTTTTTCTAAAATTTTCGGAATGGCATAGAGAGGTCCGACACCCATAATACGCGGTGGCACACCGACAACGGTATAATCAACCAATCGTG
>WGDF01000010.1 GCA_015493405.1 Flavobacteriaceae bacterium | reverse complement strand
GATAAACAAAGCCAGGAATACGGCGATAAAAACCGAAACAATGGTAATGATGCTGCGTTTTTTATTGCGAAAAATATTACGCCATGCCAGTTTTATGAAGAGTTTTAGGTTTGTCATTGCTTTTATTCATTTTAGACCTATTAGGTTTTCAAAACCTAGTAGGTCTTTATAATCTGTATTTTTTTTCATTTTTTAATCAAATTTTAATCTTATTGCTGTCGATCGTCGTTCCTCCTAGTTCTGTCAGAATGACATAATTAATTACGACCGTGCAACTAATAATTAATCATGCTATTTAATTTTAATCCGCGTCATATAATTCGGACTAAACAATTTTTGATTCACCGGAATATCAAATTTCAATTGCTTGTAAATAATCACTGTTTTTTGTCCGGGTTTGTCCACGGGAATAAACTCCAAACGCGATGGTAATTTGTGACCGTTAAAATTCTTAGGCTCATAAGACAGCATTTTGTTGACTAAAAAACCATCTTCATCATAAAATTCCACTTTCATTTGCATATAATCTTTTTGGTCAATCCATACCCATATTTTTCCCCATACCACCGGAGCATCTTCTTTTGGCGTAAGCTCAATTTTCCAAGTCTTAAGTCCTTGAATAGTCTCTTCTCCTAATATTTTCTGGGTATAATCCTTGACCATAGAGGATTGCTTGACCAAATCGTCATTGGTCAAATCGGTACCCATCCAAGATTGCAGCATCATGGACGGCGGCATTTTAATCTTGCGTTTGATTGCCGGCATATAATTCCACATTTCATTTTTCCGTTTTAAGAAAACTATGCCTTTTTCTTTAGCGGGATAAGTAATAATAGATACGGCATAATCGTCTCCCTTTGACCAATTTTTTAAGCGCATCTCACGATGCCATTTCGGGCGAATAATTTGAATACTTATTTCGGCATAAGAAGATGTGCCGCGAATTTTTCGATCCGATTTTCTAATGATTTCCGTAGCATTTTGTGACCAAAGTGTAAAGCCAATTAGGAAGAAAATAAGATTTATCGTTGTTTTCATTGTCAATAATTTTAAGATATTAATTCTTGAATAAAAGCTTTTTTGACGGCTTCTAAATCATAATTTTCACCCATCACGAAATAATGTAAGGCAATACCGTCCAACTGTGCCGTGATTAACCTCGCTTTCAAAGACGCATCGGGCATACCTGTAGCCTTCAATAGTTGTTCGATTTGGCGAAAGGTCATGTCAAACATTTGAACAAACGTTTGGTGAATTTTAGGCATATCCGATACTTGCATCGCCAGTGACATGGATAATTTCCAAAGATCCGCTTGGTCTTTCATCACCTCAAAGAAGCGTTCAATGCCAAATGCCATCAATTCACGGGGCGTAAGTGTTTCTGCTTTTTTGGCGATGCTGTTAAAAATGGTGTCCACCGCTTGTGGCATCACAAATTCTAAAACACCAATCAACAAATCCTCTTTACTGTCAAAATAATTATACATTAAACCTTTGGATATACCCGCCGCTTTGGCAATTTCACTGATAGACGTACGATGATAGCCGTGTTTGGCAAATGATTCTAAAGCATGACGAATGATTTGCTCGCGACGTTTTTGCTTGATAATTTCGTTATCTTTTTTACTTCGTGGTGCCATTTAATACATTTTTTGACTGAACGGTTGGTCAAAGATAAGGTGTATTTTTTATATGACCAAATATTAGTAAATATTCTTTTGAAATGAATAGGATTTAAAATTAACTATTGAATAGGATTTCTTTAAATAAAATTGTTTTGACTTGACAATTGACCCTAAAATTTTTATCTTGCAAAAAAAATTGCGCTATGAAAATAACATATTTAGGTCATGCTACGCTCTTGATAGAAACCAACGGTAAAAAGTTGATTGTTGATCCGTTTATTTCCGGAAATCCTTTGGCTAAGGATATATTTGTAGTCGAAAATATTGAAGCGGATTATATTTTAGTGACGCATGCGCATCAAGATCATGTATTAGATGTGCAAGATATTGCCGAAGCCAATCCGATGGCACGCTTAATTTCTAATTTTGAAATTGTTACCTATTTCTCTAAATATGGCATTGATGGTCATCCTATGAACCA
>WGDF01000009.1 GCA_015493405.1 Flavobacteriaceae bacterium | reverse complement strand
TTAAAGTGTAAGCCGGCATCCAGTAAATTATCAATAACTTCCGAATTGATCAATTGGATATTAAACAACATTTCAAAAGCATTGAGCCGGATGAGCATATTGTAATCCGGTGAAGAATAATGTATCAGTTCTTGTGCAAAATGCTGTTTTTCAACATCTTTGTAATGTGGTGTCATCAATGCCAGCGATAGCCAACTCAACCGGAAGGCTTTGTCGTTTCCGCCTTTGACGGATTGGGTTTGGTCAAGTAGGGCGGAGCGTTCATCGGGGAATTGCGCCCAATAATGCCATAGCGTTGCCTGCTTGGTCACGTAAGAGGCATCGTGCAGCAGACTTTTATACGATGCTTTTATTGCTGCCGGAATGCTGTCGAGTTGTAGGGCAATTTGTTGGCGTGTTTTTATTTTTTTTTGAAAAAGTTTTTGGATAAAGTTGATGTATTTTCGGTTTAAATCAGGTTTGATTTGTTGTAAGATTTCGGCGTAAATCGGGTAATATTCATTCCTAAAAAGTAATACATTATATATGCTGTCTTTCCGCTTTTTGTCCCAATGCCGGATTTGTTTCATTGCTTTATACCGGTCGATAAAATCCGGAGCATCCAAGATTTGATTTTGAACCCAAGCATCTTTTCGATGAAAATCAATGTCATACAAATTTTGATTGTCGGGATTGGCTATAATCGTTTTAATATGTTGATAATCAACGATTCTAAAACTTTTTTTTCGTTTTATTTTATAGATGGAATCTTGTGTCATTACCAAAAAATCCAAATTCAAATTTTGTAAATTTTGCTTGAATAGGATGCTGTCAGCTTTTTGTTGTATTACAAATTTCGGGATTCTTTGCGTTTCAAACCAAAGATGAAAAAATCGGGGTAGGCTATCGCCGGTTATTTCATAGATAAGATGTTGAAAATCAGCGATTGAAGCATTGCCGTAGATATTCCGTGTGAGGTACGTATTGATCAATTTTTGGTAGGCATCGTTGCCAATATGTTGACGCAACATTTGTACAATTCTAGCTCCTTTTTGGTAATAGGTCAAGCTACTAGCGTTGGGACGATGCAGGGGAATGGTATCGGTGTTTTGTGAGGCAATAATCTGTTGGTCATACCGATATACATTGTAATCGTTGTAGGCTTTGCCAAATACAGCGCTGTCAACCAAGCGGGCATAGTAAGTGGCAAAACCTTCGTGAAGCCAATGGTCGGCGGAGGATTTGCCGGTAACCAAGTCGCCAAACCATTGGTGTGCCAACTCGTGTGCGCTGACATTTACAAAATTGGTATCGTTAAATTCGATACTGTCCACCACGTAGCGGTCGCCGTTAAAACTCGTAGCCGAAACGTTTTCCATTCCACCGTACAGGAAATCACGGCAAGGGATTTGTTTGTAATTTTTCCAAGCATATGCAACCGGTATTTCATCGTTGAGAAAGTCAAAGATAAATTTAGATTGGTAATAGGTTTTATCATTTTTGGCATGGTCGGTATATTGATAATTGTAAACCGGTGTTCCGGATTGGGCGATGAATTTTGTTTCCGTATATTTTCCCACGCCTATAAATATCAAATAAGCCGGCGCGGGCTGTTGCTGTTTAAAAGTGGTTTGTATCAACTTGTCATTTAAGTTGCGGTGTTCTATTTCTTGACCGTTTGAAATCACTCGGTAGCCTTGTGGTGCCGTGATGCGTAATTGCCAAGTAAATTTATCGTTTTGGTCGTCGTTGGTCGGGAGCCAATGGCTGTTATTTTTGCCTTGTCCCTGCGTCCATACTTGTTTGCGTCCTTTGGAGTTCCAACCGGTAAAATACATCGCTTTTTTGGGCTGTGCCTCATACCAAATATGGAGTTTGTAGGTTTTATATTTTTTAAATTTCTTGTTGATTATCAATAGTTTATTCGTTTGCATAAACTTTTTGGTAAAACAACCAACTTTGACCTTTCGGGTATGAATACCCGGTGCATCCAAGCGGATACTATTTGTATTTTTCAATAATTTTATTTGATATACCAATTCACCCGTAATCTGTCCTTGATAAGGTTTGATATTGATATTAGCTTGTAAATCCAATATATCATATTGTTTGGACTGTTGGGCAGTTATATGCAAAGAAAGAATCAGAAATATAAGCAATAAAATGCGTGTCATGTATTGATTTTTATGTGTAAAGGTAAAATATTTTGTCAAATTTTGCTTGTGATGGAAGGTGCTTTATATAAAAAACATATCTTTGTTCCTAAATTTTTATACGATGCGAATTGCACTATATGGTTTTATGGGTGCCGGAAAAACAGTTTTGGGACAAGCTTTGGCACAACGATTGGCTTATGAATTTGTCGATTTAGATGTTGAAATTCAACGATTTACAAATAAATCTATAAATGAAATTTTTGTTTCGGAAGGTGAAATTGGTTTTAGAAAGATAGAACATCAAGTTTTGAAAGATTTTATCAAAGAAAATAAAAATAATGTGGTTTTATCTCTGGGAGGTGGTACTATTTTGCGCCCCACCAATCGACAATTGCTGGATTTACGTCAATTTTACAAGATTTATTTAAATGTTGAGATTGACGTTTTGATTGCACGTTTGCTAAAAGATAAAGCAGATCGTCCACTACTAAAGGATTTGTCTAATGAAGCTTTGCCGGACTATATCAAGGCTTTGTTTGAAAGTCGCCGGTTGGTTTATGAGCAATATGCTGATTTAAAAGTGGCTATATCAAAAGATAATTTTGAAAGCAATTTGCAAAAAATTTACAGTTATTTGAATATGAATTAAGTCGGCTAATTAAGATATATAATTAAGAAATAGTTTACTTCCCGAATAATAAATATGAAAAAAGCAATACTGATTTTATTGACAAGTTCCTTTATATTTTTAAGTTGTAAATCGCATAAAAGTTTGGCTTATCATTATTCTTCAAGTCAACAAAAACTTGAAAATGAATATCAAAAATATAAGGGCGTGCGTTACCGTTACGGTGGCACTACTTCCTTAGGTTTTGATTGTTCCGGTTTTGTGCAACGGGTTTATATGGAAGCTTTTCATAAAAAATTACCACGAACGACCAAACTAATGATGCAAACTGGAAAGAAAGTGTCAATTAAAAATTTAAAAATTGGCGATTTGGTTTTTTTTCATCCAACACGTAAATATTATCATGTCGGTATTTATATGGGTAAAGGTGTTTTTATGCATGCTTCTACTTCCAGAGGAGTTATGAAATCAAAATTGGATTTGAAATATTGGCGCCGTTCCTTTGTAAAAGCAAGACGGATAGACTTATAATAATTTGGTTGAATTCTATTTCCAATAACGAATAAGAAGCATTTCGATTAAAAGGGCCAACAAAGCCAGACCCAAAAGCCAAGGCCATAATTTTTTAGATTTGAAATAGACTTGTTGCTGACTTACAAAACTTTTGACACTTTCAAGGTGTTTAATATTTTGAAGTTTTGGTAGATTCAAAAATCTTAAATCATGTTCCTTTCTGTTATCGTTATAAGCTACGCGACCTATTTTATGACCGAGATAAGTAATATCATAAATTCCGGCTTGCTGAGGACGATGATGGGTTGTGATTTTTATACTATTGTATCGACTGACTTGGTAAGGTATAAACGAATGATCGGCACGGCTTATATGTAACATAGCATCAGGTTTGGTCTGTGTTTTTATGCTCCATTGATTTTTTTGTCCTATGATATAATACAATTTTGAGTGGTACTGACGGGCTTTACCGATTTGATAAAAAAGCGGCACAATAAGAGCTGCTGCTTGCTCAAAATTGGTATTTGATGAATTTAGAGGTGTATTTATGATGAAAATTTTACCTTTACGATTAAAAACTTGTGCAAAAGGACTTTGATCACTTAATTGGTAAAGCCAATCGCCTGTTTTTGAAAAATGATAGTGTTGTTTGACAAAAGGATAAGTAAAATTATAAACGCGCTTGGTAAAAACCCCTTTAAATAAAGGTTGGTCATAGTTGATTTTATTTAAGAATACTTGGGAGGTGTCAATCTTAACCTGAGTATTAACAGTTAAATTTTGAAGTAAATTTTGTAAGTTTTCAGCTTGATTATCATTGGGTAAAATGAGTAAATTGCCGTAATTATCAAGATATTTTTTTAATATTCCAGCATAGGCAGGACTTATTTTGAAGTTTTTTAAAATGACTAAGTCATAATTGTCTAACATATTGGTGCTCAACTTATTTAATGGAATCGAATCCGTTTTAAAAGCATCATGCGTATAGATTTTTTTTAAATATAAAGGGAGCTGATTACCAATAACCAAAATGGGGATTTCTTCGCTTTGTTGTCGGGTAAAAAATAATTTATTGTCAAATTGAAAACCTTTATCATTGATTTCTATTTTAGCAGCTAATGCTTTTTTAGCTGAAAGACTGATCTTGATATTTTGTTTTAGACTATCTTTAAAATCTAAAAAGCCACGCCATAAGACTTCATTTTTTTGTCGAATGCTAATGGGTGTTTTTAAGTCATGGTCATTGGCTGAAACTTTGAGCATAAATTCTTTATCTTCTTTGGTGTGGGCTGTTTGCCATAAGCTGTCCAGACTGATATTTTTTAATTTGGGATAATTATGAGAGATAAAATAATAATGGTTCCGGCTTGGAAAGAGGGTGTCATTGAGTTTTTCATGATAGACATTTTGCAGGTCTGAGCAATATAAAATAGTCGCATTTTGTGGTTGCTTACCAAGCAAGTAATTTATCTTGTTTAAAATAAGATGATGGTTGGTAATGGTCCCTGATAAATGAATTTGTTGTAAAATATGGCTTATATTTTTATGAGAAATATTTCTGTAAATATGATCATTAGTCAGTAGGGTATAAGTTGCCTTGGGGTCGAGGTGTAGTTGTAAATCTTGCAAATAATCTTGCCACAAAGTAGTGTTTTGAGGTAAAGCATCTAAACTTAATGAATTGTCTAAATAAATGATTGATTTGCTTTTAGTAAAATGCTCATCCTGAGCTTGAGAGGCTTTATAAGGTTTGGCAAAAGCAAAAATTAAAGCTGTTAGAGCTATCAGTCGCATTAGGAGCACCAAAAGTTCTTTTACGTGGCGGCTTTTACGAGATTTTATTTCCAAATCTTGTAAAAAATTAACATTGGAAAAAATTTGCTTTTTAAATTTTTTCCAATGAACCAAATGGATAATTATAGGTATGACTAATAATAATAATGAGAATAATATGCTTGGATTTTCAAATTTCATCGGTAGTTAGTCTATGATAATACCATCGCGCATTGTAAGCTTGCGGTCGGACATTTCCGCGAGTTCTTCATTATGGGTTACAATGACAAAGGTTTGGTTAAAACGATCTCGTAAATCAAAAAAGAGTCTGTGTAATTGCTTGGCGCTTTCCGTATCGAGATTTCCACTTGGTTCGTCTGCCATAATAACGGAGGGATTATTGACCAAAGCACGTGCCACGGCGACACGTTGCTGCTCACCGCCTGAGAGTTTAGCCGGCTTGTGTTGCAAACGATTGCCTAAGCCGAGCAATTGGAGCAATTCTAAAGCTTTATGATTGGCTTTTTCTTTAGATAAACCGGCAATATAAGCCGGTAAGGCTACATTTTCAAGTGCCGTAAATTCAGGTAATAATTGATGAAACTGGAAAATAAAACCGATTTCGCGGTTGCGAAATTTAGACAATTCTTTATCACTGAGATGTTTTAAAACTTGCTGATTGATTTGTAAATCATAATCAGTATTAGTAGGCCTGTCCAAAGTGCCTATTAATTGAAGAAGTGTTGTTTTTCCGGCACCTGATGGCCCGACTATTGAAATGACTTCACCTTTTTTAATTTGCAGAGAAACACCTTTAAGCACTTCAAGATTGCCATATTTTTTATGTAAGTTTTCAGCTTTAATCATTCAGAATTATAGATTTCATTATTTGGAATGCTTGACAAAGATACAATTTTTGTGAGAGCATAAAAAAAGCGCGATTATAAAAATCACGCTTTTGTGGGTTCTGCCGGGTTCGAACCGGCGACCCCCGCCCTGTCAAGGCGATACTCTGAACCAGCTGAGCTAAGAACCCATTATTTTTGAGAAGGCAAATATACAAAATATTCTTTTTTATTGACAAGTTTTTTATGGGATAATTTGCTCTTTTTAGCTAGCACATTTGTAATTGGTGATTATTCAATGAATTACGCCTATTATAAATGGATTTGTAACAAAAGTAGCATC
>WGDF01000008.1 GCA_015493405.1 Flavobacteriaceae bacterium | reverse complement strand
TTTACTTTTCAACACAATGATGTAAAAAGTTTGGAAAAAATGTTGGAACGCGCCACAAAGGTTGCTGAAAAAAATGATGGTGGTATTTTGGTGATTACCGAAGGTGTTTTTGGTATGCGTGGCGAACAAGGTAAACTCAAAGAAATTGTGGCCTTAAAAGATAAATTTAATTTCCGTTTGCTCGTGGATGATGCACACGGCTTTGGCACTTTAGGACAAACAGGTGCCGGTGCGGGTGAAGAACAAGGAGTTCAAGATGATATCGACATTTATTTTGCCACATTTGCCAAATCTATGGCAGGAATTGGGGCCTTTGTAGCCGGAGACAAAGATTTGATTCAATATTTGAAATACAATATGCGTTCGCAAGTATTTGCCAAATCCTTACCGATGCCTATGGTAGAAGGCGCCTTAAAACGCTTGGAATTACTGAGAAAAAGCCCCGAACTCAAAAATAAATTGTGGTCTGTTGCCACTGCTTTACAAAAAGGTTTGCGTGATGCCGGATTTGATTTAGGCGCCACCAATACAGTCATCACTCCGGTTTATCTCAAAGGCAGCGTGCCCGAAGCTATGGTAATGGTTAAAGATTTAAGAGAAAAATACAATATTTTCACTTCAATTGTCATTTATCCGGTAATTCCTAAAGGATTGATACTCTTAAGATTAATCCCGACTGCCGTCCACACCCAAGAAGATATCGATGCTACCATTACAGCATTTTCGGCAATGCGGAAAAAATTAGAATCAGGCGTTTACAAAAGAATTGGTGAAGAATTCATAAAAAAAATGCGGAGTTAATGATTTTTTTTGTATCTTTGCCTTGAAAGTATTGCGAAAAGTATATTTTCATAATGTGAATTTTAGGTTAACAACACACATTATCAACCGGTTCGATTTATCGAGCCGGTTTTTTTTAGACATAAAATTTAGATACTTTGGTGCTCATATTAGTTACGGATCCCTTGAACTATTACCATTCTGTATCAACAATGAACCCTTCACAATCATCGGATGAACTGTTTCATATTAAGAATGGGTCTAAAAAAAGACGCTCAAAAGCGTCTTATAAATTGTTATATTAAATTTAATCTTTTATTCCAAATCTATCAAAGGACTCTTTTTAGGCTTGATGTCGCTCAAATCATAACCTGAGAACTTACGTAAATAATGTTCTATTCTGGTTCCGTAAGCATCTTTCATCGTTTTTTTGCCATATGACCATAAAAATTGCTGCACAGCTCCAGCCCCACCCAAGTGAGCCGCTGCTAAAATACCGGATTCGGTTATTTTTACGCCATTAATCCATTTACCATTGTATTTTTTTATTTCCTTGCGCAAGATCCACTTGTTTTTTTCAAGATTGGCCAAAAAAGCTTTCTCTTGCAACAATGGTTTTTTCAAAAATCCTTTAGGGTTAATTTTTAACTCTCTTAAAGTTGATTTCCCGAATTGGTATTTTCCCAAATACCCAAGTGTATTGACACGGTCATATTTACCTTGCGATTCTTTAAAAGCAAGTGCTTCTTTAAATCCGACAAAATCTTTTTCGACAAAAGGTATTTTTGCTATTTCTTTATTCAAATTTTGTTTTTGCAATTCAACCTGAGTCGGCACATATTGATAATGATGCACTACCGGTTTAATTGATACTGTATTAATCGTATGCTCATCTAACATATTATTGGCAAAACTTACTAAAACAAACAATAAGCCGATAAAAAACAGACCTTTAATATTTAATGATATAAATTTTTTCATAAACTATAATTTTTTGCTTTTTGTATCTCAATTCTAAATAGGAACATTGATATAAAAAATGCAAAAATTTGGCTGCAAATATAATACCATTTTCTTAATAACCAAATAATTAGGGAAATTACTGAAAATTTGTCAGAAAAATAAGAAAAATCAATGGTAGATACCTTCCTGATTTAAACGGTGATGGTATTGTCCGGCGCGTTTGTTATGTTCGCTTAAGGTTTTACTGAAAAAGTGGTAACCGGGTTTGTTAAAATCCGCTACAAAATAATAAAATGAGTGTTTTTCAGGATTTAAAACAGCTTTAATAGATTGAATATCAGGCATACAAATAGGTCCCGGAGGTAAACCTGCATATTTGTAGGTATTATAAGGTGAGTCAACGGCTTTGTGTTTGTTTAAAACACGTTTAATGATCAAATCCTTGCCGTATTTCTGCTGGTAGGCATACACTACTGTCGGATCTGCTTGTAACAACATGCCTTTTTTTAACCGGTTTAAATAAACCCCGGCAATACGAGGCAATTCTGATTTTTTAGTCGATTCTTTTTGAATGATTGAAGCTAAAATACCGACTTCAATGGGTGTTAAACCCAGTTTTTTGGCTTGTGAACGGCGCTTTCCATTCCAAAATTGTTGATATGCCCGCCACATTTTAGCGCTAAATTGTTCCGGCGTTGTATTATAATATAAACGATACGTATTCGGAATATACATTAATAATATATTGTCGGGGGTAAAACCTTTCTTCCTGATAAAATCTCTGTCAGACATAACTCGAAGTAGCGTTAACGAATCCGGCTCTATTTGATGGCTCACTGTACCGGCTAAGGCTGCTAAAGAATTTTTATTATTAAAAGTTAATTTGACTTCTATTTTTTGACCTATTCTCAACGTATTGATGAGATTATTGTTGTTCATTAAATTTTTAATGAGATGACGCCCGGGATAAGGTTTTTTAAACCTTTTAATTCTACAAGCTAATTTAAAAGTAAGCGGGCTTTTGACAAAAGGAGCTAATATTTTTGTCAAACTGTCAGTATTAATATGCTGCGGTACATCAATATAAACTTGTTTCTGCTTTAAGTTGACATTAGGGATAAATAAAAGGCTATTCAATATAAAAGCTACAACAAAAATAAAAGCCAGTCCGGCAATCACAAACTTATATTTCTTCATATATTATGATTTAATTAATTGATATAACAGCTCATCCTTATAGGTTTCACCGTCAAACAGCCAATCTTTCTTATGACCAGCTAATTCAAATCCGGCCGATTCAAACAACTGAATACTTGGCAGATTATCAATAGCAATATTGGCATATAATTGATGCAAATATAAAATTTTAAAAGCATAATCCATGACTAATTTTAATGCTGTCGAACCAAAACCAAAGCCTTGATATTTGCGGTGAATAATAATGCCAATCCCCGCACGCTTGTTTTTCGGATCAAAATCAAACAAATCAATAAAACCCGCAACCTGCTGTTTATCAGATAATTCTATAGCAAATCTAAATTGCTTTGCTTCATAAATATCACGATCGGCATTTGCAATATAATTTTGTAATAAATGAGCGGAAAATGGTTGTTGTGTTTGGCTTAAATGCCACAAATCCTGATCATTTTCCAGTTCAAATAAGAAATCTATATCTTTGGGTTCCAAGGCTCTAAGTAAAATAACTGACATAATTTCTAAAATTTTAAAGTTTTGTTAAGAGCGACGTTAATTTTGCGTTAAAGATAGGGACATTTTTCAAATTTGGAATAATTTTGGTAAGAATTCTTTCCTAATTAAAACTATAAAAAAATGAGAAAATATGTCAGTTTGATTTTTATCGCTCTTTTAAGCTCTGTGGTAACACTAGCCGGTTACCGTTACATCAATCAAAATAATACCAAGCCAATCAAACCCGTTTTCAAGTCGGTTGAAACAAAAGATACGACACCATCTTTTTTGCACAATGCGAATTATACCGCTGCCAATAATAACTATAAAGATTATATGCCGGACTTTAAAAGCGTCGTCAAAAAAACTAAAAATGCTGTGGTTCATGTCCGCAATACGCGATATGTACAACAATACCAACCTTATTATTTCGGCTACCGTGAAGGCCCTGTTTATAAGCAAGAAGGCACCGGTTCGGGTGTTATTATTTCTCCTGACGGTTATATTGTAACCAATAATCACGTAATCAAAAATGCCAGTGAATTGGAAGTTACGTTGGAAAACAAAAAAACTTATAAGGCCGAACTGATTGGCACCGATCCCAATTCGGATATTGCCGTTTTAAAAATTAATGCTAACCATTTACCCTTTATCACCTTTGGTGACTCCGATGCAGTTGAACTCGGTCAATGGGTTTTGGCAATTGGCAATCCTTATAATTTGGGCACGACCGTAACGTCGGGAATTGTGAGTGCTAAAGGCCGCGACTTAAAAGGCAACAAACGCATTGACAATTTTATCCAGACCGATGCCGTTGTCAATCCCGGTAATAGTGGTGGCGCTTTGGTCGATACCAACGGGCAACTCATCGGGATTAACACTATGATTTTCTCAATGAACGGATCCTATATCGGCTATTCTTTTGCGATTCCATCTAACATCGTTCGAAAAATAGCGGATGACATTTTAGAGTTCGGGAGTATTCAAAAAGGTGTATTGGGTATTAAAGCTGCTGAACTCAATGGCGAAGTTGCCAAAAAATTGGGCATTAATCAAACGGAAGGTGTTTATATTTATGACATCGAAAAAAATACCGGTGCGGACCAATCCGGACTGCAAGTCGGTGATATTATCATAAAAATTAACAATGTAAAGGTTGCCACTATGGCAGATTTGCTGGGTTATCTTAAAACAAAACGTCCGGGTGATAAAATTGAAGTTACCATTCTGAGAAATGATAAAATGCGGACTTTTAAAGTTAAGCTCAATAAAAACAATGCGGCATATCTCAAAAGTTTAGGTCTTTCTGTCAAAAATGTCAATAAAACCATATTGAAACATTATGGGGTCAAAAATGGGGTTTATATTGATCGCATTACCAACAGACTTCTTTACCAAAACGGTATTAAACCCGGCTATTTGATTACACGAATTAACGGTCAACCTATTTATTCGGTCGATGATATAACCGGTTTGTTAAATGCGATGAATCAAAAACAATATACCATTGAAATTGTCAGCCCCGATGGGCATAGTGAAAAATATATCTTTCAATAATTAAATTAATTTCACTTCATCAATTTTAACAACAGGATGCTGAACCGGCATCCTGTTTTATTTATAAAAGAATGTCCAAAAATATTAACAAAACATTTGTATTTTTGCTAAAATTTAATTTATGACGCAAACCTCCAAATACATCGTTTTAACGCTTATTACCTTTATAGTCGGTTTTGTATTTTTGCACTCCGCTTATTATGAACATATTAAAAATCCTTATGCACAAGAGATTGTTCTGATAGTCTTGGGCACTATTGCCACTATTTTAATTACAGCCGCTTTGTTGAACAAGCAAAGTGAACTTGAATTGGATAAAGAACATCATATCAAAATTTTTGAACTCAAATCTTCAATCTACCTCGATTTAATCAATTTTTTAGAAAAAATAGTTACCAAAGGTGCCGTAAATAAAGATGAATTAATTTATATTGAATTTTTAACCCACAAAATTTCAATCATTGCCAGTGAAGATGTCTTAAAAGAGTATTCAAATTTTATTGATACGATGAAAAATGCGACAGATGATCGACTCATATCAGATTCCGATTCCGATCATATATCCGTTGCTTTAGCCAAGCTAACGGTTAAAATAAGAGAGGATCTTATGCAAAATACACATAATAGCATCGATATAGAAAAATTGATCGTAAAAAACGTTAATAAGTTCTAAAATTGCATCATTTTAATATTTAATATTAGTATTTTTACCCTTTATTTTTTGGAATTATTATTATGGACAGAAAAGAAAAATTTATCAAAGAAATAACCGAAGGTTATACTTTTAAAGGCGATTCCTTTATTATAGGCGGTGCTATGCTCGATGGTGAGGCTATGACCGACACTTATGTGCGGGTGCCTTTAGAAACCCTCAACCGTCACGGATTGATAGCCGGCGCAACCGGAACCGGTAAAACCAAATCATTGCAAGTCATGGCCGAACAATTGTCTGAAAAAGGCATTCCGGTGCTTCTAATGGACTTAAAAGGCGATTTGAGCGGCTTGGCCAAACCCAGTCCAGGACATCCCAAAATTGATGAACGAATGTCCAAAATAGGTTTAAAATTCACCCCTCAAGGCTTTCCTGTAGAGATGCTTTCCTTAACCGGAAAAGAAGGCGTGCAATTACGTGCCACTGTTTCAGAATTCGGGCCTATCCTCCTCTCTCGCATCCTCGATCTGAATGATACCCAAGGCGGTATTGTGGCCGTGCTCTTTAAATATGCCGATGATAAAAAATTACCTTTAGTTGATTTAAAAGACTTTAAAGAATTGATTAAATGGGCTACCGGAGAAGGAAAAAAAGAGTTTCAAGCGGAATATGGTCGCTTATCAACTGCTTCGACCGGTTCTATTTTACGAAAAATTGTTGAACTCGAACAGCAAGGGGCCGATATATTTTTCGGAGAACCCTCTTTTGACATCGAAGATTTGATGCGCATAGATGATCAAGGTCGTGGTATTATCAGTATTATCCGCTTAACGGATATTCAAGATAAACCCAAATTATTTTCAACCTTTATGTTGCAACTCTTAGCTGAGATTTATGCCAAAATGCCCGAACAAGGCGACGCCGACCGCCCCGAATTGGTCTTTTTTATTGATGAAGCACATCTAATTTTCCGAAATGCCTCAAAAGCTTTATTGGAACAAATAGAATCTATTGTCAAGCTCATACGTTCCAAAGGTGTCGGTATTTATTTTGTTACCCAAAATCCGAGAGATATTCCCAATGAAGTTTTGGCGCAATTGGGTTTAAAAATACAACATGCACTGCGGGCATTTACTGCTAAAGACCGAAAAGCCATCAAATTGGCAGCCCAAAATTTTCCGGTAACCGAGTTTTACGACACCGATGAAGTCTTGACCTCCCTCGGAATAGGTGAAGCCTTAGTCAGCGTCTTGGGACACAAAGGACGCCCTACGCCTTTGGTTGCCACTTTGATGCGTGCGCCTATGAGCCGTATGGATATTTTGACTGATAAAGAGTTAAAAGAAATCATCAGCCAATCAAAATTGCGCGATAAATATGGCAAAGCCATAGATAAAAAAACCGCCTATGAAATCTTAAAAGCCAAAATAGAAAAAGCTGAAGACGAAAAAGAAGATGCTAAAAAAGAACGCATTGAAAAAAAGAAAAAGGAAGAACCCGGTATGATTGAAAAAGCGATGAAAAGCTCTGTCGGAAAAATGATTATTAGAGAAGTAACCCGCTCCTTACTTGGTGTTTTGGGATTGCGCTCTACTTACAGACGACGCCGAAGATAAATTAGAATCCTACCTTTAATTCTTTCAACCTACAAACCAAATAAAAAATAATGAAATACCTCTCACTAATTAGTTTATTCATAATCATAACCTCTTGTCAAACCCAAAACAATGATTTTATCATTAAAAACAGACAAGTCGGTAAACTTACCGATTCTACCACCGTTGCACAGATGAAACAACTCTATCAAAATGATTC
>WGDF01000007.1 GCA_015493405.1 Flavobacteriaceae bacterium | reverse complement strand
TTAATCTTGAATCACCCATTCACCACTATCCAATAGAGGGCGCGCTTTTTTATACTTAATTTCTTGTTTTTGGCCGTTATTGACATTCATAATCGTAACAACTTGATTACGTCCGTAAGTTTTGCCTTTACGAATCGGGGATGTAATTTCTTGACGTTGGCCTCCTTGCATAGCTTGGCGGTTATTAGCTGCCATATCTTCCAAAGAAGGAATATTATCGGCATGACTTTCGGTCAATTTTTGTTTGGAACGTTTAGGTGCCTGTCTGGCTTCACGAACCTGATTGGGATCTTGAGTTGGTAAATCGCCTTTAAACAAGAAAGATAAAACTTCTTTATTGACCTTGTCCAGCATATTTCTAAACAATTCGAAAGCCTCAAATTTATAAATCAAAACAGGATCTTTCTGTTCATATGAAGCCATTTGAACCGAAGTTTTCAATTGGTCCATTTTGTGCAAATGCTCCTTCCAAGCTTCATCAATAATGGCCAATGAAATATTTTTTTCAAAATCATCGACTAATTTTTTTCCTTCAGACTCATAAGCTTCCTTAAGATCTGTTGTAACTTTTATTTCACGGGTGCCATCGGTAAAGGGCACTACAATTCTTTTATAACGATCACCTTCTTCTTCATAAACTTGCTTGATAACCGGAAAAGCAATCTGTGCCGAACGGGCTATTTTTTCTTTGTAGTGCTTATTGGCAACTTCATAAAGCCGGTCCACAATTTCCTTGTCAGATAGGTTTAAAAATTCATCTTTGGTAATGGGAGAATTGATTGCAAAAGTTGTGATTAACTCTTTTTTAAAACCTTCGTAGTCCTTGGCCGGTTTAGTCTGTTCGACAATAGTTTCAATAGCTTCAAAAATCATGTTAGCTATATCCACTTTGAGTCGTTCGCCTTCAAGTGCGTGACGGCGGCGTTTGTAAACTAATTCACGCTGGGCATTCATAACATCGTCATATTCCAAGAGCCTTTTACGAATCCCGAAATTGTTCTCTTCTACTTTTTTCTGAGCCCGTTCAATAGATTTGGAAATCATAGAATGCTGAATGACATCGCCTTCTTTCATGCCCATTCGGTCCATAATTTTGGCAATTTTTTCAGAGCCGAACAAACGCATCAAATTATCTTCGAGAGACACATAAAATTGAGATGACCCCGGATCTCCTTGACGCCCGGCCCGACCTCTCAACTGTCTATCAACCCGACGAGAATCGTGTCGTTCCGTGCCAACAATGGCCAAACCTCCGGCTTCTTTCACTTCCGGTGCCAATTTGATATCCGTTCCACGACCTGCCATATTGGTAGCAATCGTAACCACACCGGGATTACCGGCTTCTGCAACAATATCAGCTTCGCGCTTGTGTTGTTTGGCGTTTAAAACATTGTGCGGAATTTTGATATAATGCAACATTTTACTCAACAATTCGGAAGTCTCCACAGAAGTCGTCCCAACTAAAACAGGACGTCCTTGTTGCGTTAATTCCTTAATTTCTTGAATAATAGCATTATATTTTTCACGCTTGGTTTTATATATTTTATCATCTTTATCAATCCGAGCCAAAGGTCTGTTGGTTGGCACTTCAACCACATCCAACTTATAAATATCCCACAATTCTCCTGCTTCCGTAATAGCCGTACCGGTCATACCGGCTAATTTGCGATACATTCGGAAGAAGTTTTGCAAAGTAACCGTCGCATAGGTTTGGGTAGCATCTTCAATCTTCACATTTTCCTTGGCTTCAATAGCTTGGTGCAGCCCATCTGAATAGCGCCGACCGTCCATGATACGACCGGTTTGCTCATCCACAATCTTGACTTGTTCATCCATAACGACATATTCGACATCTTTTTCAAAAAGTGTATATGCCTTTAGCAATTGATTCAAGGTATGTAAACGTTCGCTTTTAGCGGCATATTCTCTAAAGAGTTTATCTTTTTGGGCTGCTTTTTCAATTTCGTCGGCATCAGATTTATCAATTTTACCAATTTCTTCACTGATATTAGGCAAAACAAAGAAATCCGGAGCCGTATCTTTGGATAAAAATTCAACACCTTTATCACTTAACTCTATAGAATTGTTTTTTTCATCAATAACAAACAAGAGTTCTTCATCAACTTGAGGCATCAAAGCATTATTATTTTCCATATATTTAGCTTCAGTTTTTTGCAGCAAATGTTTGATCCCTTCTTCACTCAAAAATTTGATTAAAGCTTTGTTCTTAGGCAAACCGCGATATACACGTAACAAATGAAAACCACCGTCTTTGGTATTGCCTTCCTTGATGAGTTTTTTTGCAAGCGCCAATTCTTTAAGCATACTGGCTTTTTGTTCTTGGTAAATACGTTCAATAAAAGGTTTGAGTTCATTAAACTCATGCCGATCACCTTGCTCGACCGGACCTGAAATAATCAAAGGCGTTCGGGCGTCGTCAATTAAAACCGAATCGACCTCATCGACTATGGCATAATTGTGTTCGCGCTGCACCAAATCATCTATTGTATGCGCCATATTGTCACGTAGATAATCAAAACCAAATTCGTTATTGGTACCATAGGTTATATCAGCTTCATAGGCTTTGCGTCGTTGTGGGGTATTGGGTTGATGCCGGTCGATACAATCGACACGCAAACCTAAAAATTCAAATATGGGAGCCATCCATGCAGCATCCCTTTTAGCCAAGTAATCATTTACCGTAACCAGATGTGCCCCACGTCCCGGCAAAGCATTAAGGTATAAGGGTAAGGTAGCTACGAGAGTTTTACCCTCACCTGTCATCATTTCGGCTATTTTACCTTGATGTAAAACGATGCCCCCCATAATCTGCACATCATAATGCACCATATCCCAAACAACTTCTTTGCCTTCGGCATTCCAATGGTTATGCCATATAGTTTGATCATCGTCAACCTCGATATAATCATGAATTGCCGATAATTCTCTATCAAGAGGTGTGGTTGTTACTTCAAGTGTTTCATTTTCTTTGAAACGTCGTGCTGTTTCACGAACGACGGCAAAAGCTTCGGGAAGAATGTCATTTAAAACTTTTTCTTCAATTTTGTAGATATCATCTTCAATCGTATCAATTTCATCATAAATGATTTCACGATTCTCCAAATTTGATTCCTGCTCTGCTTTTTGACGTAACTGATCTTGTTGCGCTCTCAGGTCTTTGGTTGCCTCACTTAGACGGGTTCTAAACTCTTGCGTTTTATGTCGTAATTCATCTATACTCAATTTTTGTAATGCAGCACCAAAACTGTTGACTTGATCAACAAGAGGTTGCATTTGCTTGGCATCTTTAGATTTTTTATTGCCTAAAAAAACTTTAAGCACGGAATTAACTAACTTCATATTCTACTGTTTTTTGTAAGGGTAATCAGCTTCAAAATATCCTTTTATAATGTTTTAAAGCTTTTTAAAATTATAAGTTCAAAAATATAAAAAAAAAGTCTCTTTAAAGAGACTTTTTAGTATTTATTAACATCATTTATTTTAGTATTCATCTTCATTCCAAAGAAAATCTTCTTCGGTCGGATAATCCGGCCAAATGTCTTGAATGGTTTCGTAAACCTCTTCTTCATCTTCTATTTCTTGAAGATTTTCAACGACTTCAAGAGGCGCACCGGTTCTGATAGCATAATCTATCAACTCGTCTTTTGTGGCCGGCCAAGGGGCATCGCTTAAATAAGAAGCTAATTCTAATGTCCAATACATAGTATTTAATTTTTTTAAAGTTGGCAAAAATAATAAAAATTATTTTAATAATCAATAATTATTTTGGAATCCAAGGTATTTCCTCGACTTTCAAATCCATAGACAATTTTCGTGCCAATACAAACAAATAATCCGATAAACGATTTAAATATTTAATCAGGTTTTCAGACACGGGAGAAACTTCATTGAGTAAGGTCGCCTTACGCTCGGCTCTACGACAAACGGTACGGCAAATATGACAAATCGAAACTTGCTCATGTCCTCCGGGTAAGACAAAATGTGTCATCGGCGGCAAACTTTGATCCATTTGGTCTATTCTATATTCTAAAAAATCAATATCTTCTTGGGCAATAGGCCTGATATCTAGGCGCGCCTTACCATTGGGCAATTTTGCCTTATCGGGATCCAAGGCTAAAAAAGAACCCAAAGTGAATAAACGATTTTGAATTTGTATCAATTCATCTTGATAAGCTGAAGCTATTTTGTCACGAAGCAGGCCCAAATAAGCATTGAGTTCATCAACAGTACCATAAGCATCAATTTTAATATCGTGTTTAGGAACACGCGTGCCGCCTATGAGTAAGGTTGTACCTTTATCGCCGGTTTTGGTGTAGACTTTCATAATTTATATGCTATTTCTGAAAAAAACGGGGTGAGAAAATAAAAATTCAATCCATAGATAAAAGCCTTACCGGCCTCGGTTAGCTGCTCTGATATATTTTTGCAGCGCCATAGTCATTGATGGTGTTTCAGGCGTCGGCGCCATAATATCAATACGTAGCCCTTTTTCTTCAGCAACTTTAATGGTCGATTTGCCATATACGGCTATTCGCGTTTCATTTTGTTTAAACTGCGGAAAATTATGATATAGGGATTCAATGCCCGAAGGACTATAAAAAACCAAAATATCATAAGAAACATCTTCTAACTCAGACAAATCGCTGATACAGGTCTTAAAAAAAGTTGCTGATTTCCAATCAATACCAATTTGGTTCAAAGCTGCAGGAACACTTGATTTTAATTTATCCGACGAAGGGAGTAAAAACTTACCTTCGGGATTTTTGCTTATAATTTGAGCTAAATCGGATAAAGTTTTATTACCATAAGATATTTTTCGCTTACGATAAACAATATAACGTTGTAAATATAAAGCTATTGCTTCGGACTGACAATAATACCGCATCGTATTGGGAACCGTATAACGCATTTCTTCAGCTAAGCGAAAAAAGTGATCTACCGCATTGCGGCTGGTAAATATAATGGCATTAAAATCCGGTAAAGCAATTTTTTGTTTTCTGATATCCCGTGCGGTAGCGCCTTCAACATGAATAAAAGGTCGGAAATCAATCTTTACTTTTTCATTTTCGGCCAAAGCAATATAGGGAGAATTTTCAGAAGTAGGTTCAGGTTGCGACACCAAAATGGTCTTGACTTTCTTCTTTTTTAGGACTGTTTTTTCACTCATAGAATTTGAAAAATTATCCAACCGATTAGTGTTATAATTGGTAGAATTTCTGATAGGCAAAGATACAAAAATATTTGGTAATTTTTAATTTCGATATGTTTGTTTAAGTTACTAAAAAAATTAAATAGCACGAGTATGAGCCAAATAGCTGATATACTTATTATTAAATAAAAAACAACAAGGGAATGATAAGGAAAATAAAAAATTAAAAAGGAAAATATAATCAGGTAAAAGGCAACATAATTTTCATATGTTAATCGAATCAATCTAACTTTATCAATAAATTGACTTTGTTTAATGCCTCGCAAATAGAGTTCTTCCAATAAGAATTTAACACTGAAATAAATCAAAAAAGACTTGAAAAAAAGAGGGAATAAGGTTTGATTAAAATTAATAACTTTAGTCGTATCATGTAATTTTAACAAGGCCAAACTAAATAAAACATAAGCCAAAAGTTTAATCAAAAAATTATTGATGTTATAAAGGGATAGTAATTTTTTGGATTGTGCTTCAAATTCAAATATATAAATATTGGGCGACGTAACATTCAGACTAAAACGCCTGGAAAACAAGATTTTATTGAGCATTAAAAACAGACCGGCGATTAAAAACAAAATTATAAAAATATTTTGCAAGTTTCGGGTATTTTGTGATATGCTAAGATATAAATTCATATTATTTGTTCATCTGAAAACACATAAGTTTTAAAAATTCAATACGTTAGATCAAAAATTTATCTTCTTAAAATGTCGTTTATGCTCAAATTTTTACCGTTTATAAACTCAAGTGGTCATTTTATATAAAAAATAAATTCTTTTATGATTCTTGCCTTATATTTGTATCAGAAATAAGAGGAAAGTAGTTTTTTCATATTTCATTGTTTTATTTGTGTTGTTAATTGAGTTAAGCTATTCATTCATTTGGATAGCTTTTCTTGCTTTATCGGGCTTTTATTTAAAGGCATATCTTCGTCTTGACGCGTCGGTTTTTGCTGGGTTTCAGCTTTATACAGCAATTGTTTTTCACCAATAATGGCCGCTTTGTTTTTTATTTGCTCGGCGCCACGCCAATTAAACCCTTTAAACTTTTGAGCTTGCTTCACAAAATCGCTATAAGGATAAATCTTACCTTCGGGCTTTTCATATAAACGCAATAAACTTATAGCACCTTGATCTAATTCCAGATAGATATGGCTCGATTTATTTTTTTCAATTCCGGTTAAAGCGCCGTTATCTTCTCTTAAAAAATAGATGACTTCGGTATTGCCGAAAATATCAATAGTTTTGAGTTTGTTATTCCTAAATTTTCCGAGTAATTTATGACCTTTAATTTGGTTGTAACCGGCGCTATCTTTCTGAATAATAAAAACATTTTGGGGAATCAGCAAAGAATCTAAATGATTCAAACTATCATTTTGGATAATGATTTGCTCTCCGGTAATTTGACTTTTTCCACTCCAAATAACCGGATTTTTAAGCAATCTCATCTGTTTGATGACGTCGCTTCTATAAATAGAATCAGCCCGACCCGAAAAATCTTTGGAAAAAAACTTGACATCGGGATAAGCCCAAAGTTGCCGTTTGCCTTCAGTACCTGCAGCAACAAATTGTTTGGCGCGCATAAATAAGGTGTCTTTTTTAGAAACCGACACAATCAACGGCTTCCGGCTGGCTCTAATTGAATCTTGAGAGGCCCAACGCTGCACATAATCTGCAAAAATCCAAGTTTTATTAATGGAGTCAAATACGACAACATGCTTATTTCCGGTTGCATATTTTTTTTGTTCATCATAATACAAGCTATCGCCTTTTATAGTGGTATGCTTATATTTAATAAAGGCATTTTTGACAAACCAAGAGATTTTTTTTTGCGTATCGTAATGTCCTTTTTCGGCATAAATATAACTCGTCTTATTATAAATTTTAGTCGGTCCGAAAAAATTTGAGATGCCGGTGTTTGTGAAATAATCTAATTGGTAAGAATCTAATTGGTAATCCGGATTGTCAATGTGCACATTGTTGATAAAACGAAAACGTTTTTCATCTAAAAAATATTTACCGATTTTACTTTTTAACGTATTGACACTGTCAATTATGGTCCCTCCGGATGTATAATACGATTGTTGCTGCAATCTGTCGAAATACAAAGTGTCGGTTTTTAAAGTCATTTTAGGGTCTGTTAAAACAACTTTGTCATAGGCTTCGGCAAAACTTTTATTGCCATCATATTTGAGAAATCCGGCTTTCATTTGAAGCGTATCTCCTTGTTGTAAATTTACATTTCCAACAGCAATAGCCAAGTTTTTTGCCTTATCAACTATGGCTTTATCACAAAATAATAAAGCACCATTATGTTCGATTTTGACTGCACCCGATAGCAATTGTTTGCCGGGATATTTGGCACTTGTCGTAGCATGGTCGGCGTATAAAATATGAATATAATCCGGTAAAGAATCCTTTTTTTGCTGGGCCAAAAGCAAATTAGTCCAGGCAAAAAGAAAAAGAAAAAAACTACTGTTTATAGAGCGCTGCATGATCTTCAAAAGATTTCAATTTAATTTCCGGCGTGCCGTAAATATAGGTTTCAGTGTTACCACTTAAACTCATTTTCAATTGTTTGGTTACATTAATATGGGTTACAGCTTTATCCGAAGCAACCAATTTAGCAGCTTTTGCCAGTAACTTATCGGCTTTGACCTTTGCTTTTTCTTTGACTTTTAAATCAAATTCTTCTATATTACCTTCCAACTTGCAATAAGCGTGATCTTCGATATTTACAGTTGCCGTCCGGATATTTACTTTGCCTTCAAATTCTGTATCTTCAAGGAGATTTATTGAAGCCTTCGGTACAAAAACCGTCATGTTGATTGTAGCTTTACCAAAAGCATTTAAATTTAAAAAATCCTTTAAGTTTATATTCATTTTGACGCGACTTCTATTATTAGCTTCAATTTTTAAAGACTGTAATTGAAGTAGCTCATCGTTATAAATTTTGGCTTTTTCTTTGAGATGAATTTTATTAAATTCTTCGGGAACAAAAACCGTGATGCGTAAGCGTTTTTTCTTGACGATTTCCATAGAAGTTCTAAAAGACAATACTTTATTTTCGACTTTAAAATGGATTACATCAAATAAATTATCATCAGTTTCAATGACAACTCTAGTAGTATCAGTTGCTTTTTTCAGATTGATTTCAAATTTTTCTCCCACTTCTATGGCATTAAAATAAGGCAAATCAAACTTTTTGATTAAGACCTCCCGGTTACCTTTAATTTTTTGTTTCTTTTGAGCGGTTAAGGTCATAGCCAACAAACTAAAAAATATTAAAACCGATTTTTTCATAAGATAAATTTTTATAAAGATAGCAAAATTTAAGCCAAAACAAGACTCAGATTCCAAGTTCATTTATTGCAATTAATTTTTGTAGCAAATGTTCTACTTTGTCAAGCGCCAACATATTAGCACCATCAGATTTTGC
>WGDF01000006.1 GCA_015493405.1 Flavobacteriaceae bacterium | reverse complement strand
CCCAAACCTGCTGCAAAGTAAAAAATCAAGAATTTTTTTTGTCCCCAAAATTGATATAGCGGAGAACCAAATGCCCATAAAGCATACATATTAAAAGAAATATGCAATATGCCGGCATGCATAAACATATGAGTAAAAAGTTGCCAAATCCTAAATTGCGGATTTAAAGGAAAATGCATGGCAAAAATATTCATCATTTGCTGTGGCATCATCTGTGTTGCCAAAAACATAATGACATTAATAATAATTAAATGTTTAACGGTATCCGGAGTTCTGTGCATCTAAAAAAGCTTCTTAAATAAAAAATTTAGTTAAAATAAAAGCAAAGATACTAAAAAGCCCTACATAATGTTTAAATTCGCTTTTTTCTCTCTAATTTTTGTAAGATATTTGCATATGATAAAGCTTGATATTATGAAAAAGATTATTTTTAACAGCACTATTTTGATGCTTTTATGGCTCACTGGCTGTCAGCAAAACAAACCTAAAACCGTTGCACAAAGTCCAATTAAAAAACAAATCAGTAAACCTATAGCTAAGATTTTTTCTTATCCCAAAAATCAATATATCATTTCGCAAGATACCATAGCACCTTATGATACTTTCGGCAAAATTTTATCACATTTCCATTTACCCTATTCAAGTATTTACCGTATTACCGAGAAAATTAAAGATACTTTTGATGTCAAAAATTTAAAAGTCGGCCGCCCTTATACCTTATTGAGTCAAAAGGATTCATTAGATAGCTTGGCACGTCCCAAAATTTTTATTTATGAACAAGATCCCGTGCATTATACGGTGATTGATTTTCAAGATTCTATTAGAGTCTATCATAAAAGTAAAAAAGTCTTCACCCACAGAAAAACAGCTAAAGTAGTGATTAACAAATCATTATACCAAGATATAGCAGATGAGCATTTGAGTCCGAAATTGGCTATGGAGCTCAATAATATTTATGCTTGGACAGTTGATTTTTTTCATTTAAACAAAGGCGATTCGTTTAAAGTTATTTATGACGATGTTTATATTGATGATTCGGTTTATGTCGGAATAGGCACTATTTATGCTTCTGTATTTAAATATGGGGATAAAGATTTTTATGCTTTCCGGTATCCTACGGATACAATTGGAAAACAGTTTGACTATTTTGATGAAACGGGACGCACTTTGAGAAAACAATTTTTAAAAGCCCCCTTGAAATTCGGCCATATCAGTTCGCGGTATAATTTGCATCGCTATATCAAATATTACGGTCGTATTAAGCCACATTTAGGAACTGATTTTGCGGCGCCCATCGGCACACCTATTATGGCCACCGCGAACGGTGTCGTGATTAAAAAAGCTTATACATCTGGTAATGGTAACTATATCAAAATCAGACATAACGGCACTTTTAGCACGCAATATCTGCATATGAGTAAATTTGCCAAAGGTATTCATGTCGGGAGTATCGTTAAGCAAGGGGATATTATAGGTTATGTCGGGATGACCGGTCATGCTTCTGGCCCTCATGTTTGTTACAGATTTTGGGAAAATGGACAACAAGTAGATCCTTTAAAAATAAAAATGCCCCCGGCCAAACCGATTGATCCAAAAATTAAAGACCAATATTTGAAAGATATTCAAAAATATATCAAACAATTAGATCGTATATAATATGAAACTTGAAGGACCTGCCTTAATTGATTATTTGAATCAAAACATCATTGCCCATACTTTAATGGAAACCCTGCAAATACGTTTTACTAAAGCCGTAGGGCAAACCTTAACCGCAGAAATGCCTATAAACTCTAAAGTACATCAGCCTATGGGCTTGCTACACGGCGGTGCCACAGCGGCCTTGGCAGAGAGCGTCGGAAGCACAGCTTCTCATATTTTTGTTGATCTGGAAACACAAGAAATACGCGGCATTGAACTATCGATCAACCATCTCAAAAGCAAAAAAGAAGGCATGGCATATGCCACCGCTAAACCCATTCATATCGGTCGCACTACACATTTGTGGGAGATTATCATTGAAGATGAACAAGGGCAATTATTGGCTCATGCCAAATTGACCAATATCGTCTTAAAAAAATAATCCGTTATGTTTTTAAAAGACTTTGTAGCATCCGATCAGCCCTATGTCATTTTCAAAAAACCCGGTTCAGGTCAATTGCATATCTGGCAACAAATAGATGACCAACTTCACCGGACTGAGGACATAAACAAAGCCGGATTTTATTTTGTGCCTTTTAATCTCTCCAAACATCCTTTGGTTATTTTTCCTGAAAATCAATTAAAAAAAGAACAATATTTTAGCCGTGATTTCGATTTGGACCGGCAACAACCAACTCATTTAAAACCGGTAAAACTTGAAGAAACAGTGCGACAAAACCATTTGAATCAAGTGCAAAAAGCCATAGATTTGATTGCGCAAAAAGAACTGGATAAAATTGTTATTTCAAGAAAACAAAGCATCAATTTTGAAAATTTCAATCCTTTTAATGCCGTCTTAAAATTGATGCGAGCTTATGACCAATCCTTTGTTTATCTGTGGCATCATCCCAAAATCGGCAGTTGGATGGGCGCTACGCCCGAATTGCTTGCAGGTTACCAAAAACCATTTCTAAAAACAATGGCTTTAGCCGGCACGCTTCCTGTAAATTCCGATGAACCTGTGGCTTGGCATATCAAGGAAATTAAAGAGCAACAAATAGTTACCGATTATATCATATCTCAACTCGAAAAAGAAGCTAAAAGTCTAAAAATAGGTCAGCCCGAAACTGTATATCAAGGTCAGTTGGCTCATATCAAGACGTCAATAGAAGCAGAAATCCCAGACGCACAAGCTTTATCAAAACTCATTTTAAAATTACATCCCACGCCTGCCGTCTGTGGTTTACCGCAAGAAAAAGCAAAACATTTTATCAATCAGATAGAAACTTATGACCGCGAATATTACACCGGATTTCTGGGGTATCACAGTCAAAATCGTTCAAATTTTTATGTCAATTTGCGTAGTATGAAACTTTTGGCACACCAATTAGAATTATTTATTGGCGGTGGCATTGTGGCCGGTAGTAATCCAAATCAAGAATGGGAAGAAACTTTGATAAAATCGGAAGTTCTCCTGTCAATTATAAAATAATACGAAATAAATCACCCAACTGATTTCCAATATCCTAATTCTCATTAATATACATCAGATCCATTGACATGTTTTAGTTTTTTCATTAACTTTGTAAAGCTCTAAAAAAAATAATTTGTCTTTAAAAGAATCATATTCCAAAATCTCACCCAAGCTTAGAATCCTAGCCGGCAAGTCATCGCCACGGTGGGGCGTTTTGTTAATCGACATTTTTTTAGTGCTCAATGCATTTGTTATCGCTTACTTAATTCGATTCAATTTTAGTTTTCATTTCGGCACTTACCAAATTTGGCGACAGTTAATTTTAATAGCTTTTCTGGCCCTACTTAGCTTTTTAATAACCGGCTCCTACAAAGGAATTGTGCGACATACCGGCTTAAATGATGCCATACGAGCCACCCGAGCTGCTATCATTATGACGCTGTCATTATTCTTGATTGTTTTCGTATCGCGAAAGATGAATATTTGGCCTCAATTTAACATTCCGCTTTCTGTCATCGGATTTAATTTTTTTGTTTCCATTTTTTTTCTGATTGCCAGCCGTATTATTTATAAAGGTTTCCATCAAAAAATCCTATCCCATGTGCAATCCCCTCAAAAAATTATTATTCATGGCGCACACAGTGGCAAGGCTGTTTTCGATGCAATTTTAGCCTCGACTGAATCACCGTATCAGGTTGTGGCTTTAGTCGATAATCGATCCGAATTTACCCATAAGTATATTCATGGAAAAGCCATTTTTCACCCTGATAAAATAACGTCTTCTTTTTTAGAAAAAAATGATATAGAAGCAGTCATCATCAGCAAACCTGAAGCGCAGCCCTTGGAATTATTAAACATTGCCAATAAGTATTTAGATTTGGGATTGAAAGTTAAAACCGTGCCTT
>WGDF01000005.1 GCA_015493405.1 Flavobacteriaceae bacterium | reverse complement strand
GTATGTTTTCTTACCTTTAAATCCTTTTTTCCGGGTTCGGGTTGTCTATAATAGTAGTTATCACCATCCTCTTCATCATCATAATTATAATTTTGATCCTCATTATAAGGCTCATATTCATAATTTTGAGAAGGGCCGTAATAAAAATCTACACCTGAAACGAATCCAGGGTATCCCCAAGATTGTCCGGAGACATAATAACCGCGTCTATTGTAATGAATTCGTTTTCGTCCTATTCTTTCAACCAAACCGCGACGGTTATATTTGATAAAGACTTGACCAATACGGCTCACTTGTCCATATCTGTTGTAGTTAAGATAAACATTCCCGACCCGTCTAATCTTGCCAAAATGATCTCTTTCTATGCGAACACCTCGATAACCGGCATAACGATAACGACGGCCTTGGGCATTGAAATCAAATTCACCGTTGGGAAAAATAAAGAAATCGATATGGCGTATGTTGATTTTAACAGGTTCTGCCATTCTGTGCCACATAGGTCTCCAGTTGGTTTTTGCATACATTCCGGTAAACAAAAACGACATTAATAATAATAAACCTAACTTTTTCATAACTCTTAATTTTTAATTAAACTTACGGCTCATTTAGTTATTTTTCAAATAATGTGCCATAATTGTTTTAAGTTGATAAATTTTTACAAAATAAATTATCAATTAGAGAATTATGTCTAGGTAAATTAAATAAGAATGTATGTTTTTTCAGGACTTAGAAGTTGAATATATATAGCTGATTTACAGCTTTTTAAATCAAAAAGAATTGTTTTTAGTCCAAAATAAATAGTCGTTTTTGGTATTAAATCAATACATCAGTATTTTATTAGACTGGTTTCATACTGTTTTGGAGCTGTGTCATAACTTCGGCAATGATGGTTTCACCACCGCGGGTTTTATCGCCTATTACAACATCCACTTCTGTATTTAAAGGTAAGAAAACATCCACTCGTGATCCAAATTTGATAAAACCGGCATCAGCACATTGCTGCACTTCATCTCCTACTTTGGAATAGTTTTCAATGCGGCGTGCCACGGCTCCTGCAATTTGCCGAAACATAACGGGACCTATAACCGGATTATCAACCACAATGGTCGTACGTTCATTCAATTCCGAAGATTTGGGATGCCAAGCAACCAAATGTTTGCCTTTGTAATATTTACTGTAAATAACCTTACCACTAACCGGATAACGCGTTGCATGAACGTTTAAAGGAGACATAAAAATAGAAATCTGAAGACGTTTGTCTTTAAAATACTCCGGTTCAAAAACTTCTTCTATGACCACCACTTTTCCATCTACAGGGGCGACCACTTCATTGGGTAGCGCTTTAACCGATCGGGCCGGGAAACGGAAAAAATAAACAATCAACATAAAAAAGATCAATGATACAATAGAGAAAATACTGTTCAACCAATAAATATCATTGAGCTTATGAAGAAAATAGTTAATGACGATAATAATCAAAAATGACCACGCGATAACTCTGTAACCTTCTTTATGTAATTGCATAGATTAAATTATTAATAAAAAAACATAAACAAACGGAAGCGCAAAAATAAAGCTATCTAATCTGTCTAAAATACCACCGTGACCGGGGATAAGATGACCGGAATCTTTAACTTTTGCCAATCGTTTGAATCTGGATTCCAACAGGTCTCCCAGCGTGCCAAAGATAACAATAATTACAGCTAAAATAAAGAATTGATTCAAATTTAACATAAAATGCCAGCCGCTATATTGATAAATCAGGTAGGCAACAATCAAACTACCCAACAAACCGCCTCCTACGCCTTCAATCGTTTTTTTAGGTGATATTTGTTCCGCTAATTTATGTTTACCAAAATTTTTTCCAACCAAATAGGCAAAACTGTCTGAGGCCCAAATAATAATAAAAACGGATAATAATAGTTTGATGTCAATGCCTAAAGCCAAAGAAAAAGGGAGTGCCAAATAAAAAACAGCTAAATAAATGTTAGCTAGCATTGAAGCCGATATTTTATCAAAAATAAAATAGATAAAAGGGATAAATAAAACCAATAAAGCAAATCCGGAAGATATTTTAAGCACTTTGAGGTCTATAGCAGTTTGATAATGGTATAAAAAAGAAGTTAAATATATGAATAATGCCGGCAGCAAAACCGTTTTATAATTTAAATGTATCAAACCTGAGAATTCTTTTAAGCCCAAAATTAAGAAAACACCCAATAATACAACGGTCCAAGCATAAGTTTGCAAAGCCAAAATAACGACTAAAACATATATTAGACCAAAAAATCCCCGTTTTGTAAGTTCTTTCATTAATTTTTTATTGATAAAACTATTGATAAAATTGCCGAAATAAGACTATATTTTGCTTCATAGAATGTTTTGATGATTGATGTTTCCCGACTACTTCATATATTTTAAATTTGAGGAATTAAAAATTTAAATCAATATTGGCCATTATCTACAATCAATAAAATCAAAAATCATTATTCTTAATTCTTTATCCCCTATCCAACTTGCGTTTCTGATTCCTTCACCATCGGAACATTGATATGCTTAGCTTTTAACTAAATTTAATTCTCTATCAAAAATAAATAAGTTTCATACCATTTTCCGCCCAGCAAATCATCTTTTTGCTTGGCAAATATACTCATTGTTTGAATATTTGCCGGCGGTTTTTCATATTTATTATTAATTTCTATCAATGCTTGACTTTTATTTGAAACAATTTGATTGGATAAAGCCATAATGACTCTTCTACGAGGCAAATCATCATTTCTATAAGTTTTAGTATGTGTAGCAGTGGTCATAATGGCGCCCTCATTGGCAATTAAAAACTCACATCCTCCTAACATAACAGCTGACGGGTCAAACCGGTCTGTAACCGGAATGTGTAACTTATTCATAAAATGAAAATAAGAGCGCTCCAAAACCATAAAATGATCTACTTGAAGATACTTAAGCAGTTTTAATAGCTCATTTTTAAAGCCATCCATATCATCCGGATAAAAAAAACGGCCGCCTTTTTTGATAAAGTTATAAACAAATTTTTCATCCATAGCCATATGAGTCAAATCATTTTGATCATAGTCTTCCTCCAAATGTTCATAAGCTTTTGACTTAGACGAAAAAAATCTCTTAATAAAATCCATTTTATTTTTTAAAAACTTAAAATTTTGAAACAAAGATAAAAAATAAGGTTGATATTTAAAATAAAATACCAACCTTTTAATACTTTGAGTTATTTATCAAGCCTTATTTTCGGGAGCCTCTTTTTCATGAGGTTCCGAAGCTGCTTTAGCATTTCCTTGTTCATCTGAAGCAGATGTCGTATTCATAGCTTCTTCAGTAGATCCAAAAGGTCTTTTGCCTAATATTTCTTCTAAATCTTCTTTAAATATAACCTCTTTTTCCAATAAACGTTGGGCTAATCTGACCAGTTTATCTTTATTCTTTTGCAATAAATCTTTGGCTCGATTGTATTGGTGTTCAATTAATTTAGAGATTTCTTCATCTATAATTTCGGCTGTTTTTTCACTATAAGGTTTGGTAAAACTGTATTCTTGACCCGACGAATCATAGTAAGTCAGATTACCAATGCGATCATTCAAACCATAAATGGTTACCATAGCACGGGCTTGTTTGGTTACTTTCTCCAAATCATTAAGCGCACCGGTCGAAATATTACCAAAAACAACTTCTTCAGCTGCACGCCCTGCAAGCGCAGCAGTCATTTCATCCAACATATGTTCTTTTTCAACTAAGACGCGCTCTTCGGGCAGATACCAAGCGGCACCTAAGGATTGTCCCCGCGGCACAATGGTAACCTTGACTAAAGGATGGGCGTGCTCGAGCAACCAACTGGCTGTGGCATGGCCGGCTTCATGATGCGCAACTCTATTCTTTTCTTCAGGTTTAATGACTTTATTTTTCTTTTCCAATCCGCCTATAATCCTATCTACAGCATCCAAAAAGTCTTGTCTGTCAACTTTGGTTTTTTCTTTCCGAGCTGCAATCAAGGCAGCTTCATTACAAACATTAGCAATATCAGCTCCGGAAAATCCGGGGGTTTGTTTCGCTAAAAATGCCACATCGACATCTTTTGCAAGTGTTAAAGGTTTTAAATGAACTTCAAATATTTCTTTACGTTCATTTAAATCAGGTAAATCGACAAAAATTTGTCTATCGAAACGACCGGCACGCAATAAGGCTTTGTCTAAAACATCTGCACGGTTGGTTGCCCCAATGACAATAACATTATCTTTGGAACCAAAACCATCCATCTCTGTTAAGAGTTGATTTAAAGTATTTTCACGTTCATCGTTGCTGCCGGTAAAATTATTTTTACCACGGGCGCGTCCAATAGCATCAATTTCATCAATAAATATAATAGAAGGCGATTTCTCTTTAGCTTTCTTAAATAAATCGCGCACACGCGAAGCGCCTACCCCGACAAACATTTCGACAAAGTCTGATCCTGAGAGGGAGAAAAACGGCACCTTGGCTTCGCCGGCCACGGCTTTGGCCAAAAGCGTTTTACCCGTTCCGGGAGGGCCTACTAACAATACGCCTTTAGGTATCTTACCGCCTAATTTGGTGTATTTTTCAGTATTTTTTAAGAAATCTACAATTTCCTCAACCTCTTCTTTAGCACCTTCTAATCCGGCGACATCTTTAAAAGTCGTGTTTTCTTGTTTTTTAGCATCATAAAGTTCAGCTTTAGACTTACCAATATTGAATATACCGCCGGCACCACCGCCACCACCGGCACCGCCACCGGACATGCGCTTCATCATATAAAGCCAAAATCCTATAATTAAGACCCATGGTAAAACATTCATCAGAAAACCCATGAGATAATCCGTTGTGGTTTTAAAACGGTATTCTATAGGAATTCCATTCGCTTTGGCCTTATCCAATTTTTGTTCAAACAATTTTAAATCACCTATTTCCACCACATAATCCGGTGCGGTAGGTGATGAGAAAAACCCCTTGCTCGGTGTTTTTTCTTTGCTTTGTTCTTTAGTTTTATCAGTAACAAACACATTGGCAATATGTTTATTTTCAATCACGACTTCTTTGATTTTACCGTGATCCAACATATCTTCAAACTTGTTGTAACTCAATATTTTATCATCAGAGCTGCCATTTCCATTCATCATCACCATAAAGATAACGACCGAAATGATCATATAAATCCAAAAAACATTAAATTTAAAAGGAGATTTATTATTTAAGGGATTTTTATTTTTTAAATTCTTAGGGGTATTTTTATTTTTATCGTCTTGATTCATAAGCGTTTGTTCATTTAATTATTGGTTTTTAACTGCATAACTTTGGCATCTCCCCAAAGTTCTTCAAGATTGTAATAGTCACGAATCGGTTTTTGCATAATATGAGCGACCACATCGACATAATCCATTAAAATCCATTCAGAATTATCTTCACCTTCGGTGTGCCAAGGTCTTTGTTTTAAAGACTTGCTCACTGTTTTTTTGATGGAATCGGCAATGGCATTTACTTGTGTATTTGAACTACCATCCGCTATGATAAAGTATTTAGCTACAGCATTTTCAATATTTCTCAAATCAATGATTGTTGTATTTTGTCCTTTGACTTCTTCTATGCCTTCAATAATTTTATTGATTAATGTATCCGTTTTTATAGTTTTTGTCATATATTCGTATTTATTCTTATTGCAAAAATAAGTTATTTATTGATATGCATTACATCAAATTTGATACCATAGAATCGACGAATGATTTCTTAAAAAGTTACGCTAAAACTAAAAAATTACCCGATTTTTTTTATGTCTATGCCGATAGACAGACTAAAGGTCGCGGGCAACAATCAAACACTTGGCAGTCAGATTGTTGCAAAAATATTTTGATCAGTATTTTTATCCAACCTGAATTGGCTGTCAGCCAGCAACAACAATTAAATCAAATAGTAGCTTTAAGTATTGTTAAAGTTTTGGAAAAATTTAACATTTCTAAGGTCAGAATAAAATTACCAAATGACATAATGGCAGATGGCCGGAAAATAGCCGGCATCTTGATTGAAAATGTGATACGACATCAAACTTGGAAACAGAGTATCATAGGGATTGGCTTCAACGTAAATCAAACTGAATTTGTAAATTTGCCGCAAGCTACTTCAATGAAACTATTGACCGGAAAAGATTATGATCGGGAAGAAATAATCACTTTATTGATGCAAGAATTAAAGATAAATTACAAACAAAATCCGGATATACTAAGTCGGGAATTTGAACGTTTATTAATAACACAGCCATGAGTTATCAAATTATCAGATATCGGGAAGATTTAAAAAATCAATGGGACGATTTTATCGCCAATAGTGGTAATGGCACTTTTTTACATCGCCGAGATTATATGGACTATCATGCCAATCGTTTTGATGATTTTTCTTTGATGATTTTTAAAGACAATACCCTTATATCTACCTTGCCTGCTCACCGAGTAGGGACACAACTCATTGCTCATAACGGATTGACTTACAGCGATTTCATTTTTGATAAAAGATTAAGAATTGCACCACAAATAGATTTAATAAATGCTGCCTTCGATTTCCTGCTAAATCAAGGGTTTACCGATTTTTCCGTTAAAACCATTCCATCATTTTTTCACAGTCAACCTAACGCGTCAAGTCTATATTTATACCACCGGATGCAAGGTTATTTATCGGAAATCAAACCATTTTTTGTATTACATACCAATAATTATCAACTGAATAAAGATCGAAAAAAAAATTTAAAACGCATACAAAAACAGAACTTATCAATTTCTGATGAGCTCAAATATTTGGATAATTATTGGCAAATTGTAAGCAAAAATCTACTGCAAACCCATAAAACACAGCCGGTTCATACTTTGGAAGAAATCCAATTATTAACGCAAAAATTTCCCGAACAAATAAAACTCTTGACCATCTTTAATCAAACCGGAATGCTCGGAGGTGCTTTACTTTTTATCATTAACAAAGTTATTCATTTTCAATATATTAATGCTGACCCAAATGCTGATAAATCTGCTATCGATCTGTTGATATTTCATATTATAGAACGGTATAAAAAAGATTTTAATCTTATCAGTTTCGGTAGTAGCAGCGCCGGAGAACAAGGTCTCAATTCCGGATTAACCTACTGGAAAGAAAGTTTCGGTTGCAAAATTTTGAACCAATATTCATACAAAATAAAACTTCAAAACCGAAGTTTATTAAATTCTATAATGCAATGATTCATTTTTTGGACTTAAAAATGCTCAATCAAAAATATGAAACTGAATTTCATCAAAAGTTCAAAAGCTTTTTGCAAACCGGTTATTATATTCAAGGAAAAGAAACCAAAGCATTCGAAAACAATTTTGCCCGTTATTGTCAGACAAAATATGCTATTGGTACCGGAAATGGTTTAGATGCCATCCGCTTGATTTTTGAAGCTTATAAAATCTTAGGCTTATTGCAACCCGGCGATGAAGTTTTGGTTCCTGCCAACACTTACATTGCCAGCATCTTAGCCATTTCTCAAGCCGGCTTAAAACCTGTTTTGATCGAACCTAAATTAGAAACCTATAATCTTGATCCTCAAAATATTATAAATAAAATAAGCCCTAAAACCAAAGCCATATTAGGCGTTCATTTATACGGACGTATCAGCGATTGGGATGCTATTCAAAAAATAGCAAAGGCGCATAACCTTTTATTGATAGAAGATGCCGCACAAGCCCATGGCGCCATATGGAAAGGCAAAAAAGCGGGCAATCTGGGACAAGCTGCAGCATTTAGTTTTTATCCTACCAAAAATTTGGGTGCCTTGGGCGATGCCGGCGCTATTACAACTCAGGATTCTGATTTAGCCGAAGTGCTTTATAAATTAAAAAATTACGGACAGTCCCAAAAATACGTCAGTCAATATAAGGGCTTTAACAGCCGGTTAGACGAGTTACAAGCGGCTTTTTTGAATATCAAACTCGAATATTTGGATCAAATCAATCAAAAAAGACAAAAAATAGCGCAAACCTATTTAGAGCATCTCAATCATAATAAAATTATTTTACCGCCATTTGCCCCCAAAGCTCATGTTTACCATCAATTTGTGGTCAGAACACCTAATCGAGAGGCGTTTAGAGAATATTTATTGGAGGAAGGCATTGAGACACTCATCCACTATCCGGTTCCGCCTCACCAACAAGCCGCTTATAGTGAATGGCAGAGCTTGCATTTACCACTAACAGAACAAATTCATCAAGAAATATTTAGTTTGCCCATAAGGGAGAACCTTACAGATCAGGAAATTAATTATATCATAGATAAAATCAATCGATATTGAATAAGCTAAAAAAAATAGTCGTCAAAAATATATGGCTAAAAATATCTTTCTTCAATGCTTTTGCAGTTTTTGCCAGAGTATTAAGCGGTTGGATCATCAATAAGGTTATCGCTATCTATATTGGCCCGGAAGGCACGGGATTAACCGAACAATTTCGCAATTTCTTACAAACCGCCCAAGGTTTTGCTAC
This sequence comes from Flavobacteriaceae bacterium, assembly GCA_015493405.1. GTDB lineage: Bacteria > Bacteroidota > Bacteroidia > Flavobacteriales > Flavobacteriaceae > WGBX01. The sequence goes on along the minus strand of WGDF01000005.1, from coordinate 10,600 downwards.
GATGGGAATCAGTGAAGGCGTCACCAAATATTCGGCTAAATACCAAAACAATCGCAAGCAGATGTCTTCATTTTTAGCCTCCACTTACAAGATTGTTTTAACCACATCAATTATTTCAGGTCTTATAATTATCAGTTTCTCCGGTTTTATCAACCGCCAATTATTCGGCGCACGTGATTTTAGTTTATTGATTGTCTTAACCGGCATTTTAATTCCGGTTTTATCAATTAATGTTGTTTTTATGGCCATCCTCAATGGCTTTCAGAAATATAAAAAAATCACTTATATCAATATTATCAGCAATATATCCGGTGCCGTAATTGCCGTATTTTTAATTGTAAACTATCATATTTTCGGAGCATTGGTTTTGATTTTAGTCAGCCAAATCATCAGTTTTATTGCCAGTTTGTTTTTTATCCGGACTGATATGATTGAAGTTTTTCGAATATCATTGAAGCATTCAAAAAATGCACATTACAAACGCTTATACAATTATATTATAATGGCCTTGGTTTCCGCCATAACTATTCCGCTATTCAGCATATTGATTCGAAATCAAATTTTTAATTTTTTTCCGCAAGATCACGGCGTTCATGCGGGTTATTGGGACGGGGTCAAAAAAATTTCAGGTTTGGCTTTGTCATTTATCACGCCCATTTTCAGTTTGTATTACTATCCGCAATTGGCTAAAATACAAACGAATACCGATTTTAAAATTGAATTAAAAAAATTTTTTAAACAGATTTTTCCTTTATTTACGCTAGGCATGTTACTGATTTATGGCTTGCGTTATTGGATGATTATAATATTTTTCTCAAAAGCCTATTTACCTATGGCGCCCTTATTTTTGTGGCAATTAGCCGGCGATTTTGTGCGCATCATATCTTTAACAATCGCCTTTTTAATGCTCGCTCGCGCTCATACCCGCAAATATATCATAACAGAAATCGGTTTTTGGCTCCTATTTTATATCTTGACTCAGTTATTAATGCCCCAATTTAAACTCAAAGGGGTGGTTATGGCTTATTTTATAACCTATTTAATTTATTTTTTAAGTTTACTTTTTTTATATCGAAAAATTTTATTTACAAAAAAAACAATAGCTTTGTCTTAATATAAGGTTGATTTATATTGAAACCTGATTGAATAAATATTCTTTTGAATACATGGGACAATATTATTTTATCAACAAAGCATATTGTAATGAAAATTGAAAATCTTAATCCGAAATAAAGCATAAATCGATGAAAATACTTATTATTAACGGCCCCAATCTAAATTTGCTGGGGCAAAGAGAGCCTGAAATATACGGCCATCAATCTTTTGAAAATTATCTTAAAGAACTAAAAAATAAATTCGCCGGACATACAATCGATTATTACCAAACCAATCATGAAGGCGCTATTATTGATCAATTACAATTTGCCAATCAACACTATGATGCCGTCATTTTAAATCCTGCTGCCTATACCCATACTTCTATCGCCATTGCGGATTGTATTAAAGCCATAGACACACCGGTTATAGAAGTTCACATTTCTGACCTCAGTAAACGAGAAGCATACCGACAACTTTCATTTGTATCGGCAGTCGCTCAGCATACCATTATGGGACAAGGCTTAAAAGGCTATGAGCTAGCGGTAGCTTATCTTCTTAATTAAAATCATTCCGATTACTTTTATGTTCATTCAGATTAAAAAAAATATTATATTTTTGCAGTAAATAGAAGATGATGATTAAAAAAATTAAATATTTTTTCCTGATAATATTAGTTCTTGCGGTTGCCTTAGGCGGTTATTTTATTTCTCTGGATAATGAATTTAAAGTGGTTCGAGAAAGAACAATCCATGCACCGGCAGCCTTAGTTTACAATCAAATTGCCGATTTGAAAAATTGGGACAAATGGGCACCTTGGAAAGAAAAAGACAGTTTAATTAAATTTGAATATCCCGGCACAACCAATAAAGAAGGCTCTTATTTCAGATTTACCGATATAGATGGAAACCGTCAAAAATTGACCAATTTAACTTTAAAACCGGATAGTTTAATTGTACAATCTCTTTCTTCGGACGAAGCAACTCATGAATATCATTGGCAGATTACTCCTACAGATCAAGGTGTACAGGTCAAATGGACCATCTCGGGTGAATTGTCCCCCTTGCAACGCTTTTTTACGCATCAAATGAATGACCAACTTGGGCCCGATATGGCTAGAGGTTTGGAACTGATAGATCGCTCCGTTCATCGAGATATGGCCAAACATGAAACTACCATATTGAAACCGGTAGATTTGAGTCCTACCTACTATATTTATAAAACAGCCAGTTGCCGCATAGACAGCTTAGGCCGACAATTAGATAAATTACTCCCTGCTGTTATTATTTATGCTATTAAGAATAAAATTGAAATGAATGGAAAACCATTTGTGATTTATAACAAATGGGATGAAAACAACAATGCCGTTATTTTTTCGGCAGCAGTGCCTACTAAGGAAAAAATAAATTTAACCGATGCAGATTTGCTCACCGGAGAAACCAGTGGAGGGCATTATCTCAAAGTCAAATATCAAGGCGATTATAAATATATTCGAGAAGCTTGGCATAAAGCTTACCAATATATCGACAGTAAAGACCATATGATTAAAGATACTTCACGAGAAGCCTTTGAAGTTTATGCCGTAGGCCATACCAAATCTTTAAATCCGGCAGATTGGATTACCTATATTTATATTCCCATAATTGAAGTTCAACCTGAAGAAATCAGCAGACAATGATCAACAAAATATTATTAGTATTTGTAGGAGGCGGCTTAGGCAGTGCTTTCCGTTATTTGATAGGACTATTACTCAACCGCAATGATTTTTTAACCCCATACGGCACATTTTTTGTCAATGTAGCAGGCAGTTTCCTAATCGGCTTATTGGCCGGTTATAACCTTAGAACCTTAAATTTAAATCACCAATATCAAGCTTTGTTAATTGCCGGTTTCCTCGGTGGTTTTACCACTTTTTCTTCCTTTGCCTTTGAAAATATGGTGATGATACAAAATGGAAAATTTTTATTGTTTCTTTCCTATTTTTTGACAACCTTAATCGTAGGATTTGTCGCCGTAAGCTTTGGCTATTATATGTCAAAATTCATATAAAAAAAATCGCTCAAATTGAGCGATTTTTTTAAATTTTTATTGATTAATTTTGTGATTTAAAAGTTCATCTTCCGGCGGTCCTTGGTAAACAGCATCCCCAAATCCTAAAATAGGGAAAAATATAAAGCCCAAAAAGACGAGACCTAAAGCAAATAAAGCTGATTTTCCAAAACTTTTGGATAATAAATAATACAAGTAGAAAAAGATAATAGCCGACAATAAGGAACCGATAGTCGGTATAAACGCAAAAGCAACAGCCAGCAATCCAAGCCAACCAGGTTTGCCTACAATTTCAGCTAAGACCCACATATTATAAAAAGGTATGAGCGACTTCCAGCCTTCTACACCGGCTTTTTCAAAAATTTTCCATAAAGAAATAATGACTATTACGAGAATAGCAAACATTAATAATCCCATAAGTACCATAGTTAAGTTAATTTTAATACATGCCTACTCTATACAGTTTTCGGCTGCCCTGATGTGACAAATTTAAGAAATTATTGACGTAAATGCTAAGGAAATTTAGGAAATTGTTTAAAATCAGGTTTTCTTTTTTCCAAAAATGCATGTTTTCCTTCTTGTGCTTCTTCCATTAAATAAAACATTAAAGTGGCATCACCGGCAAACTCCATCAAACCGCGTTGGCCGTCTAGTTCGGCATTCATAGCACGCTTGATCATGCGGATAGCCATCGGGCTTTTTTCTTGTATTTTTCGACACCATTCTACCGTAGTATCTTCCAAATCTTCCAAAGGCACAACTTTGTTGACCATTCCCATTTGCTCGGCTTCTTTAGCTGTATATTGGTCACATAAAAACCATATTTCACGGGCTTTTTTCTGCCCGACATGACGTGCTAAATATGAAGACCCGAATCCCCCGTCAAAACTGCCGACTTTTGGGCCGGTTTGTCCAAAACGCGCATTTTCGCTGGCAATAGTCAGATCACACACCACATGCAAGACATGGCCGCCACCAATGGCATAGCCGTTAACCATAGCAATAACCGGTTTGGGTATAGAACGAATTTTTTTATGCACATCCAATACATTTAGGCGCGGCACGCCATCATCACCTATATAACCTCCTTTACCTTTCACATTTTGATCGCCACCACTACAGAAAGCCTTGTCGCCGGCACCGGTTAAAACAATAACATCGATATCCGGATTTTTATGTGCCATTTCTAAAGCTTCCAAAATTTCATCATTGGTTTTGGGTCGAAAAGCATTATAAACTTGTGGGCGATTGATCGTGATTTTAGCCACTCCTTCAAAATATTCAAAAAGGATGTCTTCGTATTTTTTTATGGTTTGCCAATTTCTTTTCATAGATTTTTATTTTTTATTTGGTTTATTTGATTTAGATTGTCATTTGGAACGTAGAGGAAAATCTCATTAATTATTTTAGCTTTCCAATTTTAAGATTTCTCATCGCTTGCTCTTCGCTCTATCGAAATGACAATAATTTCGTTTTAACGCATTAATAACATTTCGAATCCGATAAAAGTTGAGAAAGCAATCTCATTTAATTAATTTTTAATTTTTTGCGCATATTCTTTTACTTTTTGATCATCTTTTCGAGGTATAATCATTAAGGTTTGCTTGGTATCCACGATGATATAATCATCTAAATCTTTGATTACAACATTTTTATGATCGGTTTTAACTAAGTTACCTTGACTATTATCCGCTAATAATTTGCTGTTAATCACTACATTTTTTTGATTGCTTGATTCCAGTTGCTCATAAATAGCATTCCAAGCGCCTAAATCATTCCAAACAAATGTAGCCGGTAATACATAGACATTTTTCGATTTTTCGAGAATACCATAATCTATAGAAATATTTTCAAGTTGCGGAAAAATACGTTGGATAAATATTTTTTCATCAGCCGTATTATAAACAGCATCATTTTCAGACATTTTGGCATACATTTCAGGGAGCAGTTGCTTAAAAGCTTCCAAAATAGTTTGAGCACGCCAGACAAATATGCCGGCATTCCATAAGTAGTTCCCTTCTCCTAAAAAACTTTGAGCCGTTTCTAAATCAGGTTTTTCGGTAAATTGTAAAACTTTTTTAATCGGTTGATGGTTATCTTTTTGGTATTTAATATAGCCATAACCGGTGTTGGGACTATGCGGCACAATACCCAAGGTCATTAATATGGCCTCATCTGCAGCTGCCTGAAAAGCTGTTTTAACATTGGCTATAAAATGATCTTCTTGTGCAATATAATGATCAGAAGGTGCTATCAATAAATTAGCCTCCGGATTGAGTTTATATATTTTTTTGGCGGCATACAATATTGCCGGTGCCGTATTGCGCATCACGGGTTCAGCTATAATTTGACGGTCTGCTATTTGAGGTAATTGCTCTAAAATTAAAGTCCGATAGCGTTCATTGGTCAAAATAAAAATATGTTCAGCCGCAATAACTTGATTTAAACGTTTAAAGGTTTGTTGTATAAAAGATTGACCGGTCCCGAGTAAATCCAAAAACTGTTTGGGCAAGTCTGCTGTGCTTTCCGGCCAAAATCGGCTGCCGATACCGCCGGCCATAATGATACCATATTGATTATTCATAGATAAAATATTGTAAGTTGCTACAAAAATACAATAAATTGCGCAGGAAAATAGCATCCAAATTAAAAGAAATGGCATAAAAATTGAAGTAAAAAAATTGTAACTTTGCAAAACATTGGGGTCGATCGGATTTGACAGCAAGACCCAGTAACATGTAAGCATGCCGAGCGCTGATACACAGCTCGTAAATCTTAGGTATCAAAACCAATAAACGGCGAAAACAACTTCGCTCTTGCAGCTTAATCCCGAATTACAGTAAGGACTAAGCCACGTTCCGACTAGGTCGGAAGGCAAGAAGTCTCTCGAAAGCCTCGACTTATGGCGTTCGATCAAGAGGCTTCGTAAAAATAAGTCTAGGTTTAAGTTTGCTTCACATTTAAACCGAAATTTAGAAGCTAAGCTTTGAGTGGCCTGTCTGTGGGCAGCTCAAAGTCGAAAATCTAAACACAGACTAAGCATGTAGAAAGCATGGTATTGGCTTGTGTGGACGAGGGTTCGATTCCCTCCGACTCCACAAAAAAAGCGGTTTTATGATTGACATAAAACCGCTTTTCTATAGATATAAATATCTTTTAACGCATTTTAACATTTTCAATAACTTCAAATGTATCGGGGTTAACCACTTCCATATTAATATGTGGGCCTTCCACCGTAAAAAGCATCAAAGCATGTAAAGTCGAAAATTTCTTGACAGATTTACGCCAAGGTGTTTTTTCCAACGAATAATAGGGCGCGCCTGCGCTACCATTGGTAATTTGTACAAAAGGCCGTTTGAGTTTAAGTTTCTTTCCGCTCCAATTTTTAGGGTATCTCGGTGTTTGATTGGTTACTGTAATACGACTGTAGTTGTGTTCATCGCCACATAACAAAGCTACAAATTTCTGACTTTGATTGTCTAAAATATCCAAAATTTGATCACGTCGCTCTATGATGCCTTTAGCAACCGGTTTACCGGCTATATAAGGTCTGATTTCATTATTTCCGTCATACCACATATCATCTTCCATATGACCTGCATTGGGAAATGCCGGAGTATGAAAAGTTACAAAAACATGATCGATATCTTTGTCTGCCTCATATTTAGCCATCGTTTTTTTCAACCATTGTAATTGGTTATCCATAATATAACCGTGAACATTACCTGAAGTCGTAGGGATATCAGCCGTAGAGGAAGCATACCAATAATTAGAATTCATCACAATCATAGCGACATTGCCATAGGTATAATCATAAACGTTCTCTTTATATGAAGGAAAATCTTCTGTTCGTTTTGAAGGATCGTAACTATTGCCATCTTCAGACTTTAAATCACTCACCGGTAAGGTAAAATTATCGGCAAAGGTTTTTTCGGCACTGTATTTTTTAAAGGGAAATTTATCGACAAATAAATGTCCTAAATAAAAGGAATGCCCTTTGTAATCCGTGCGCTTGAATATTCTTTCTATGGACTCATGATTCCCCATAGCTACGTAAACCGGATGGTAATGCCAGTAATTTCCGGCAGCGTGTTTCCAGTTGAGCAATTGCAGATTTTGTTTGTCATTGCTCCCATTATAACCGGTCATTAAATCACCGGTAAATTGAAAGAATACGGCTTTTTTATAGCCGGCAAACATCATCATTTTCTTTAAAACATAAGCATTAACACCATATAAATCACGTTCACCACCGCCTTGTCCGGCACGACTATCAGAGGCATAAGCAAAAGTGAATTTGCCACGGCATCCCTTTTTAGGCGCCGTTGTAAACTGGTAATATTCCTTCCAATCGTCATATAAAATAGCATAATTATAAGCCGTTTGAGGTTTTAAGCCGGCAATACTGATTTCGTGAGTTTTGGTTGGAACGACATCCGAGTAAACTTGATCACCAATACGAATTTGAGCTATCACATTCTTGTTGGTTTTAAATGAAATAACTAAAGATTCAGCTTTAACTTGATTGATATAAGGCCCTTCTATCAAAGAAATATCTTCTTGAAAAATGCCGTTTTTATCTTTTTTAAGATTAAGTCGTCCATCATAAATAGTTTGTCCTTTGTCATCAATAAAACGGTAGCCGATACGGGCTTTGCCGGTTTGTTCCCAGTTGATAAAATCATATTTACCTTTTAATTTGGTAAAAGGGATTTCTACTTTGCCATCCTTAACCTTGACCGTCTTTTTATAGAAAACAGGTCCGGGATATTTGACATTATGAACATTGATCAAGCCATAACTGACTTTGCCATTGATACGGCTGTCTTTAAAATCGAGAATCACACCTTTATGAGTTCCGGTGACTTTAGCTTCAACAATCTTGGTATAGGTATAGATAGGATGCGCAATCTCTTCGGGATAAAAATTGTGATCTTTTTTCACCCCCATTATACCTTTTTTATAGGTAATATTTGAATAAGATTTCGGGATTTTGATTTTTTGAGCTTGCAGTGTCAGGCCGGTTAAAAGTAAGAGCAGCACTAAACATTTATTTATTGTTTTCATATTTAATAGAATTTTAATTTTACACAAAAATAAATCAATTTTTATTTCCTCAATTGAAAAATATGCATTAATTTCGTTTTATAATTTAAAAATCTGAAGATTATGACTGCTTACATATTACCCTTAGGTGTCGTTGGGCCGCAACAATTGATTTTGATAGCCGTGATTATCCTCTTATTATTCGGCGGTAAAAAAATACCGGAACTGATGAGTGGGTTAGGCAAAGGGATTAAAGAATTCAAGAAAGCGACTTCGGAAGATGAACCGGAAAGCAAAACTGAAAAAACCGAAAAAAAAGAGGAAAATTAATTTTCCTCTTTTTTTTCGGTTTAAAATCAATCTTTTAATTTTATAGTTTTCAGAATAGCTTCAAGCTGAACGATATAATCTCTCTTATCAATAGCCGGCGCATAAATAAAACCTTCTCCTACAATCATCCGTTTGTGTTTTTTATCGGGAATAGTATAATTAATGTAAGGGCCGCCCATAAAATCATTTTTCATATTCCATAAACCACGGGTTTCAATTGCTTTTTTTCCATTAATTTTAATTTGCATTTGCGAAGGCGAAATATTGCTTTCAGATTTCATATAAGTTTTATCCAACGGACCCGGAATATATTTTTTACCAATAGAATCCCTGTAAAACAAAACACGGTTGCCTTTTAAATCTGAAGCATCTTTGAGCGGCACACTGTATAAAAGAATGTCGGCTTCACCGTTTTTCAAATCTCTTCGAAACCAAAAAAAGTTTTTTTGATGATCAACTAAAACAAAATAATCGGGAATCTCAATATGAATACCCAAATCTTTTTCAATATCGGCACTATTTCTCAAAGCCTTACGATGGCGTTCCTGAAGATTTTTTATTTCAAAAGCCCTAAATCTCTTAATAATCTCACGGACATTTTTTTGTAATAATTGTTTGATTTGCGCCTTATCCTTTCCTTCTATTTGCACAATTAATTGCGGTTCGGCAAACTTATTTTCAAAATAGCGCACGCCGGGTTGCTCTCCTTTTTTAATCACTAAAATATCACGAATGGTCTTAAAGATATTAGTAAAAAGAGCCGGCGAAGCCTGATGTAAGGTAAACAAAGGTTCGGCTTGGGGCAAATCGCTATACTCAACCGCAAAATATTTTCTAATGCTGTCCCCCAGAGAGGCCTTCCAGTCGCTATCATTCATAATGAGGAGAATATTATGCGTTTTTCCGGTCGATTCAGGCAAAATTTTGTGGTGGTCATTTTGACAGGAAAGGATTGAAAATCCTATAATAATGGTGTAAATAATATATTTTTTCATAAGGTAGAATCTTTTCTTCTTATTCTGATATTGTGTTTTTTGAGGCATTGTTGATTAAAGAACTTGATCTCAAATAACTGTCTGTTCTATTATTCTATAAACGGTTTTTATAACCCAATAGCGAATTTTAATATAATTATTTTTCGGTTCAACAATTAGTTTGTCCAAAGATACAAACTTCGAGGTAAACCACAAAACTGCTATGCGCCATCCCCTACTAAAAAATGCGTTGAATCATTTTACTAATGTGAAGGAAAGAAATGTTGGTTATTGGAATTTATCAGACCCATCCGGTTGACAAAACCTACTTTATCTCGGACCATAAAAACTTGGTCGTCATAGCGTTAATAGGCCCTCCAATCTTATTATCAAAAAAGGACTGATGTTTGGTTAGAATACTTGGGCCATATAAATCGAAGCGAAGATTTTGTTCTTAATGACAAATTATTAATCAGGCCGGTTTTGACAGATGCAAAAAGCAAATTATTCCAACAAAACACAATGATCAAATATATTTTTTCTAATAAAATCTATATCAAGACTTCTGAGAATTTTTTAAAGATTTAAAACGCCAAGCTTATACCGGACACTTAGCTTTACCATTCATTATAGAAAAATGATTTAATTTTCAGCTCTAAAATAATATGATTTATTGTTAATCAGAAATAAATAGTTTAATAAATAATAATTTTTGTTAAAAACTAATTTTTTAGTTATATTTGTGTTATAAAACTATTCTTATGAAACAATTTATCTTCATTTTTTTTATGACCGTTATAAATATCTACGGCCAACAAAGCGCCATTGTTGAATATGAATATCTTTACAACCCCAATTTGGGCAAAAAATCCACTGATTATATAACTTATAAAGCGATTACAACGGTTGATAAAGCTGCAGAATATGCTAAACAGTACCGGTATATTTTAAAGTTTAATCCCAATGAAAGCTATTATTATATAGATGCCGGTATGAAACCGGACGATTTGGAAGATCCGATGGCTTATCATTTTTCAAAAATGATATTGGGAAGCGGTATTTTTTATCAAAATGCTCCGAAACGCTATACTTTAAACCAAAAAGAA
>WGDF01000004.1 GCA_015493405.1 Flavobacteriaceae bacterium | reverse complement strand
GCTTTGGGACAAACCTACAAAACTTTGCCTTTTATTATTTGGCTGGAAAAATACCAAAAATTGGTGGGAAAATATCATACGCCTTTACCCCGGGAACTTTATTCGGAAAAAGTAGCCGGTATCCAGTTTTATTTTTATATGAGTTTTTTATTATTAACGCTATTCGCTCTAATATTTCAATTGCCTGTTTTGATGCAAGTGGCTACGGTATTATTTTTGATAGTAACAATTTTATACAATTATAATGTATGGTTGATGTTTTTTCATAATTCCGATAAATACATCAAAGAAAGAGAAAACGAAATTTTAAGTGAAAAAAAATCATAATTTAAAGTTTAAAATAGATAAGTAATAATTCATTTATAGATTATCGAATTTATTGAGTGGAAAAAATATATACAATGAAAAAAGATATAAAAGAAATCAGAAAAGTTGAAAATGATATTTACGAGTTATTAAAAACCGTTATGGATCCTGAAATAGAATTGGATATTATCAATTTGGGTTTGGTCTATAATATTTTATACGACGGTGAGAATAATGTTCGTATTGAAATGACTTTATCGACACCGGCTTGCCCGCTGGGTGATGCCATTACCGACAATGTCAAAAATACCATTAAGAAAAAATATCCCGATTTTAATGTCGATGTCGATGTGGTTTTTGACCCGCCTTGGGATGCTTCTATGATTAGCGAAGAAGGACGTCAAAAGTTGGGGATGTAATAGGATATTCATTTAAGGTCTAATAGACAAAAGATAGGCTATTTTTTAAGTTATTTTTCACGGGATCAAATTATCTAAAGATGGTCTCTGCTCTCTTATATTTTATGAAGTATGACGATTCAGATACCGGATTATTTGAATAGTGAAATTAATTTAACCAAGTTTATAACTTTTATGGTTTAAAAATCAGCAATTTAATTCTTCATCATCTACCAAATTTATATTGATCTCGTTTGGTATCGCCGGAATTATCGATATAGGGTACTGAATATTCAAAAATATCAGAAGTCAGTTCTATGATTTGCAAATCGTTGAGAACATTGTGATTCAAATTGGGGTCAAAATAACGGGTTCGGACAAAAGATATCGAACCGGCAGCTACAATCTCCCAAGTTCCTGTCTGAATTAAATTGTTGTGGTCATATTTTTTATACGTATTATCATTGGTAAATACATATTTTAAACCGGCTATGGAATTGCTCCTATCTGCATTGCCATTGACATAACGGGTTATTTTTATGCCGTTCCAAGGGTGTGCAACGAGTAATTCTTCATAAGTAGGTTCTGCTTCCCGGTCTTGCCTTTTTTCTTTTGAACAGCTGAGCATTAAAGTACTTATCATAAATATAAGTCCTAGTTTAATAAAAGATGATGCCTTCATGGAAATAGTTTTAAAATTACAAGACAAAATTAAGTCAAGTAAAGATGTCATCTTTTAAAAATGTATTAGCGGCGTAAAATAGTTTACAATCGGTCGATTTTACTAAACTAATGGTTATTATATCCTATTGCCAAACAATGTTGCGGAAGTGCAATCATTAATTTTAACGGGCACTAAATCTCCGGCTTTTTCTCGGCCTGTTTTTTCAAAGATTACGACAGCATTTTGAGAATTACGCCCCATCCAATGTTGATCCGATTTCTTAGAATGACCTTCAATGAGCACTTCCACTTCTTTGCCTACAAAACTTTGCATGCGTTCTAAACTATGCGCTTGTTGTTTGTCGATAATATCACGCAAGCGTTTGAGTTTGGTGTGATGCGGCACATCATCTAACATTTTCTTAGCTCCTAAAGTGCCGGGGCGAACCGAATAGGCAAACATAAAACCAAAATCATATTTGACATAGTCCATCAAATCTAAAGTGGCTTGATGGTCGGCTTCGGTTTCGGTGCTGAAACCGGCAATCATATCTTGCGAAATGGCAACATCGGGAATATATCGCCGGATGGCATCAATTTTTTGCTTGTATTCGGCAACGGTATGCTTCCGGTTCATCAGTTGTAAGATGCGGTCGCTGCCGGATTGAACCGGTAAATGAATATGTTTGGCAATATTGCCGTGTTTGGCCATAGTTTTAATCACTTCCAAACTAAAATCTTGCGGATTGGAAGTCGAAAAGCGGATGCGAATATTCGGAAATTTGGTCGCGACTAAATCCAATAATTGAGCAAAATCGACTGCTTTTTGTTTAATTTCAGCCGGTTGATTGATAAAATCTTTTTTTAAACCACCGCCGTACCACAGGTAGCTGTCTACATTTTGGCCCAGTAGCGTTACTTCTTTAAATCCCCGGTCATCCAAGGTTTTTATTTCGTTCAAAATACTTTTGGGATCACGGCTACGCTCACGTCCTCGGGTAAAAGGCACCACACAAAAGGTGCACATATTATCGCAACCGCGTGTAATGGAAACAAAGGCGGAAACTCCGTTGGAATTTAACCGAACCGGTTCTATATCAGCATAAGTTTCTTCTTTACTCAGCAAAACATTAACGGCTTTACGACCATCTTCCAGTTCATTGATGAGCTTTGGAAAATCTCGATAAGCATCAGGCCCCACCACCAAGT
>WGDF01000003.1 GCA_015493405.1 Flavobacteriaceae bacterium | reverse complement strand
GTATTAAATGGAATGGGTACACGAGGCGTCATTTTGGCACCGGCTACGGCCAAGCAATTGTTTCAATATCTGGAATTTGACATGCCTATGATGAAAGAGATTGATATCAAACGCTTTGAATAAGAAAATAACTATTTTAGATTTTTTAATTTATTCAAATCAGAAAAAAGCAATTTGATATTTTCGTATGAATTTTTGAGCGGAAAATCATCTGTAGTAACATCAATCCATTCAACCTTTTCAATACCTTCTTCGGTTTGTGGAATTAAAGCACTTTTTTCTTGTTCGTTCATCTTAAACCAATGGGTAATTTTAAGCCGTTTTTTATTGTTGTCATTAAACAAATGGTAAGTATCTAACAAAAAATGGTCAATTTCTATATTTTGAATACCACATTCTTCTTTGACTTCTCTCAGGGCTGTTTCATTAGGTTGTTCCCCCTGTTCCATTTTGCCTTTGGGGAGGTCCCATTTGCCATTGCGATAGATAAAAAGATATTTGTTTTTATCATTTTCCACAATACCTCCGGCTGCTTCAATAACGTCAAAATGTTTTTTGAAAGCATTCCAAGCTTCGTTCAAATGGGGGTGATATAAAAAAACTTCAGGTAAGAGATTGGCCTGTAATTTAACAATAATGTCATCTAAATCTACCGCAGAAAAGGCATAGACATTTTTTGAACTTTCATTAAGATTGTCCGTTATATTTATAGCTTTATCAAAGATGTAAACTTTATAGGACATAGTTCTTAATTTATCCAACAAATTTAAGCATAATCCTTAAAAAAGAAAAGGATTTGAATTTAAAGTTCTAAAAAAAAGTTTATGATATTGAGAGTCAAAGACTTGAAATAGATCTGAACCTATGAATTTCAAAAAGACTAATGGCGCTTAGGAAATAGAAATATTTTTGGAACATTATAATTTAATTCATTTAAAAATACTTTAAATTCCTAATAGCTTTGAGCGGATTGTCATGGTTAAATATATAGCTGGCTGCGACCAAGACATCGGCACCGGCGGCATAAAGTTTGGGAGCATTGGCAGCGTTGATGCCGCCATCAACTTGGATCAAAGCTTTGGAGCCTGTGGCGGAAATCAGTTCCTTGGCTTCCGTTATTTTTTGGTAGGAATGTTCAATAAATTTCTGTCCGCTGTACCCCGGATTAACTGACATAATCAAAACTAAATCCAATTCTGCAATGATATCTTTTAACAGGCTGACAGGCGTATGTGGATTGAGCGCCACACCGGCTTTCATACCTATTTTTTTGATCAGATCGATTGTGCGATTTAAATGTATTTGGGTTTCATAATGAACCGTTAGCACATCAACCCCAATAACTTTAAAATTATGGATATAACGTTCGGGCTGTTCAATCATTAAATGTGCATCAAAGACTTTCGTAGTCAATTTGCGCAAATTTTTTATAACCGGCATACCAAAACTGATATTGGGTACAAAATTGCCATCCATCACATCAAGATGAATCCACTCGGCTTCACTCTGATTGAGCATTTTAAAAGTTTTTTCTAAATCGGCAAAATCAGCTGATAAAATTGACGGGGCTATAATCGGGGTTTTCATGAATTTTAAGGTTTAGTATTATGCGAAAATAATAATAAAAAACGTTTTAGGAACAATTTTTGCTTATTTTTGCAAGTGATATTTGTAACACGAATGATACAGTTTAGCCTTATAAATTTTTGTTTTTTTAATGAATTATATCTTATTTGACCAAAAAAGCATCAGAAACAGCCTATTACCTTTAACTTTTTTTAGGCCGATTAGTGATATACGCTGTGGTATTTTAACCATCAAAGAAAAATGGGCAAAATATTTGAAAAATTCGGTTAGTGCATTATCAGAAACTTATTTAACCGACAAATTTCCGGTACATTTTGAAGCTGATAACATCTATATTAACAGTGCTGTTATGCCGGATAAAGATTTGTCAAAAGCTGTTCAAAACTTACAAGTTGACGATCAGCTCGTTCAAGATAATATGGTTTTGGCCTTTAGAACCGGTAAATTGTCTTGGAAGGCAAGTCAAAATTTTAAAGGAAAACTAATTCCATATCAAAAACCAGTTGAGCGTATTCAAAAGGTTTATGATATTTTTAGAAAAAATGCCGAACAAATAAAGCAAGATTATGACTGCGTTGTCCAAAATCGGCAATCACAAAATTTATCATCAACCAATACGAAAATAGGAAAACATCCTGTTTTTATAGAAGAAGGTGCTGTTGTAGAAGCGGTTATTTTTAATACAGATGACGGGCCGGTTTATATCGGCAAGCATGTTAAAATCCTTGAAGGTAGCATGGTTCGTGGCCCCTTTGCCGCACTGGATAATTCTGTGATTAAGATGGGCGCCAAAATATATGGTGGCACCACATTGGGACCGAGCACTAAAGTTGGAGGTGAAATTAAAGATACCGTATTTTTCGGGAATGCTAACAAGGGACATGATGGTTATCTCGGTGATTCTGTTATTGGCGAATGGTGCAACTTGGGGGCTGATACCAATAATTCCAATTTAAAAAATAATTATTCCAAGGTAAAACTTTGGGATTACAGTCATAAGGATTTTGTGGATACCGGTTTGCAATTCTGCGGCTTGATTATGGGTGATCATTCCAAATGTGGCATCGCTACGATGTTTAATACCGGAACGGTAGTTGGGGTCAGTAGTAATATTTTCGGAGGTGATTATCAACCGAAATTTTTTCCTTCATT
>WGDF01000002.1 GCA_015493405.1 Flavobacteriaceae bacterium | reverse complement strand
GTAAAACTCCAGCCGGTTTGGTGTCCGCGTTTACGAGCTTCTTCTGCCGCCGCGTCTACGGCTTGTTTGAGCATATTACCCAAATCTTTTTGGTCGGTAACATAAAGTTCAAAATCATTGGTTTCGGCCAATAAATTATCGTTAAAAGTTTGTTGCAAGCTTGCCAATTCTTTGTTGATGTCTTTTAGTCGGTCTTGTTTTTCTTTGGGTAAATTCACCCCCGAACGCATAAAATTTTTATAGGTTTCTTCCAACAATTTTTGATCTTCTGCATTCAAATACAATTGCTTCTTTTGTTGATATACACTATTGATTCTGTCAAACAATTTTTTGTTCATCGTTATTTTATCGTAGTGCGAAGCCAATTCGGGTTGTATTTTTTTAGAGGTGGCTTTTAGCACTTCATCGGTATTGGCAGATTCTACGGCATCAAAAAGATGTTGCAGGCGTTTGAGTTTCTGTCCGCTTTGTTCCAGCGCCACTATAGTATTATTAAAATCGGGTTTAGCCTTATTGCGAGCAATTTTTTCGATTTCCGCTTCGTGCATTTGTAGTGCTTTTTCAAAAGCGGGCAAATAATCTTCACTTTTAATTTTATCAAAGGGCGGTGTGCCGTAAGGTGTATCCCATTCGGCTAGCAATAGATTATTGGCAGAAGTAGTAGTTCCTTGTTTTACTTTCATCTGTTGCATTTTTTTTTGGCTTGTATGTTGACAAGAGAATAACAAAGTAACAGCCATTATTAAATATATGTGTTTCATAAGGAATTTTTTAAATGGCCAAAAATAATCAATAAAAGGATGATCTGAAAAAAAATGATTTATTAAGGTGAAACTACTATTTTCTTAACCCATTGTCCTTTCTTTGTTTTAATTTGAACAAAATATCTACCGGGGGTAAGTGATGAAATATCAATATTTTGAAAATCAGGATTGGTAAATTTAAGAACTGTTTTTCCTTCTACATTATTGATGTTAAGCATTTCTATAGGTTCATCGTGGCCTACTATTTCAATATGTATCAATTTGGTTGCCGGAATGGGATAAACATTAAATTGAGCTAATGCTTGATTTTTTACCGATAATGCATCGATGTGTCCGTCGCCGTCCGCATCATCACAATAATCCTGTAATTTCCATATATCAGGATTACCCCAAGTTCCGGGTTGATTCTCTGAACATTTATATTCATAAACCGATTCGGGTCTTGTGGTAATGTAATAATCGGTTACCGCCAAATCAGGCATCGTTCCCATATCAATTTGTTCGTTACTACCATTTCCTAATGCTACATTTTTTGCATTAACATTGCCTTCAAAAACATAGTCTGCCATGGCATTAAACAGCCGGTTGGAACTGTAAACATCCAAAGCATCGTAAGGGTTGTTTTGTCCATCGGTAAAATCAGTGTAACATACATAATGATTGGCTACATAACTATAAGTTTGACTATTATAAGTATAAGTATGATTAGGGTCTTGGTCGGAAAAAATAGTAACAAAATCTTTTTCGCTGTCAGGGATATTAATCAATTCGTAAACCGCTCTAAGTGCTCTGGGGTCCGTATTGTAATTAGGTCCGCCGTCATGCAGATCATCACAACTTTGTATCATCAATAATTTAACTCCGGCAGGATAATTTTGCAAATCTGTATCAGTTACCAGAAATGATAACCATGGCGCAAAAATCATAATAAATTTTCCTTGTGAACCCCAATTTAAACCGTTAGGGTCAAAAACATGTTCGCCCAACCAAATGGTTGAACCGGCCCCGTAAGAATGTCCCATTAAAGCAACTTTTGTAGTATCTATCCAAGCAGAATATGTATTGACCGCTTGTTGCATCATATCCAATGAGTTCTGATAACTAACCGGAATATGACCGGGATTTAAATTGTAAATATTGACCACATTATACCCCAAACTTGCCACATATTTAAAAAATTTGTCATACGAAGTATATTCGCGTCCCCAACCGGAAATAAAGAAAACCGTGGGGCGCAGCGAAGCGGCCATATCAGGGTGATAAAATGTAATAGTGCCTTTATCCGTAACATCAATACCTTGTTCACGAATGTAATTCATTGTACCCCAAGCACCATAAGAATTGGTGATACCGCTACTCCCGTCGAATAGATCGGGATAAAGATTCTGGGAATAACCGGACCATATCAAAAGACAAAATGATAAGTAAAAAAATAATTTTTTCATAATAATTTAATATTAAATTAATTTTATTTAAAACAAAAATATATAAAAACAAAAGTAATCTTTTTTTTTTAACTAAATAATTT
>WGDF01000001.1 GCA_015493405.1 Flavobacteriaceae bacterium | reverse complement strand
TCTTTTGGTTACCGTTTCAAATTATATTCGGGTTTGGCGCAAGCACAAACGGTTCACAATTCGGGCCGATTTTATACCACCGATGGTCAAAATAATTTTTACACCCATCATTTGGAGCAAGTTGATGTAAAATTGCAGAGTTCAGGTTATAAACAAGGAGCTGATTGGCACCATTACCTCAACAAATTTTTTTTAAGTGGTAATTATGGCCCGGGAATAGATTTAGGCATCAGTTATCAACCCAATAGTCGCATGACCGTATCGGCTTCATTGCTTGATTTGGGCTTTATTTATTACACCACTGATTTACACAATTATTATATTAAGGGCAGTTATCAATTTGATGGAATTGCATTAGAATTTCCAAATTCTTATGTTGATTATTGGGATAATATTAAAAAGACTTTTAAGGGAAAAATAAAAGCTGCTGAAAACAAAAAGTCTTATATTGTTTGGCGTCCTACTACGGTTTATGCGGGATTCAAATATGGTATAGGTGATTTGGATCATCAAAAGTGTGAAAATTTTTTACATCCGAAAACCAATTACACCGGTTTTATCGGTTTGACAGGCTTTGCCCAATACCGACCGGTTAAAATTCATTTGGGGCTTAGCGCATTTTATGAAAAAAAATGGTCCAAACATTTTTATACTAAAGTTAATTTAACAGCAGATAATTTTTCTTATGATGCCTTGGGATTTGGATTTTTATATCGTATTGGGTCTATGCAATTTAGTCTGATGACTGACAATTTATGGGGCTTATCCGACTTGGCAAAATCGCACAAACAGACTTTGCAGATTGGATTTAATTGGGTAAAATAAACCAACTTATTTGTAATTTTCTTTAAAAACCTGTAAAAATAAAATTAATTTAATCCCAGTCAGATGTAACATTTTCTTCTTGAGCGCATAAAGTATATGGATTATAGTCTATGTCATTCAACAAGAATTCCGGTATTGTAACTTGTCTAAGTATAATTAAGTTTAGTAGAAAAGTGCCCGAAACAGGAATCGAACCTGCACGTCCTTGCGGACACATGACCCTGAATCATGCGCGTCTACCAATTCCGCCATTCGGGCAATTAAATCAGTATACAAATGTAAAAAATCCTGCCGAATATGGCAGGATTTTTTTTACAAATTTTTGTTGACTAAATTTTACAATTTAGATAACAATTCCAATCTTTCCCATCTGTAATTGATTTCATCTTGTAACATTCCTGCTAACATTTTGGCACGTTCGGGGTTCGCTTTTTTAACACGAGAAAAACGAGCTTCTTTGTCAATCAATTCAGTAACGGGGATATCCGGCGCTTTGCTGTCTAAATGGAAGCGTTTACCGGCTTCTTTACGGGGATCAAATCTGAACAAAGGCCAATATCCGGAACGAACAGCTAAATCTTGGTGATTGGCACCATCGCCCATATCATAACCATGTTCAATACAATGAGAATAAGCTATAATGATAGAAGGTCCGTCATATTCGGCTGCTTCTTTTATGGCTTTTAAAGATTGTTGATCTTTAGCACCGCTGGCAATTTGAGCCACATAAACATTTCCATAAGCGACCGCTTGTAAAGCGATATCTTTTTTAGGTATAGATTTTCCGGCTACTTGGAATTTTGCACTGGCTGCAATAGGTGTGGCTTTGGAAGCTTGTCCGCCTGTATTAGAATAGACTTCTGTATCCAAAACTAAAATATTGATATTTTCGCCACTGGCAATCGCATGGTCTAATCCACCATAACCAATGTCATAAGCCCAACCGTCACCGCCAAAGATCCAGATGTATTTTTTACGCAAATCATCGGCCATCACCATTAGGCGTCTGGCATCATCGGTTTTGATATCTTTGATGGCATCACGAACTTGTTTGATGTATTCCAATTGTTGTTCCTTTTGGGTTTCATCGGCTTCCGGGTTGTCTAAAATAGCATTCACTAAATCGCTACCAACGACATCTTCAAAGCGTTTTAATAGCGTGCGTGCTGTTTTTTGTTTTTCGGTTAAAGCCAAACGCATCCCCAAACCATATTCGGCATTGTCTTCAAATAAGGAGTTGGCCCAAGCCGGCCCTTGTCCTTTATCATTGGTCGTATAAGGAGTTGTCGGTAAGTTTCCACCGTAAATTGAAGAACATCCTGTAGCATTAGCAATCAAGGAGCTGTCCCCATATAATTGGGTAACTTCTTTGATATAAGGCGTTTCACCACAACCGGGGCAAGCACCTGAATATTCAAATAATGGTTCTAAGAATTGAACATTTTTAACGGTATTCAATTTTAATTTTTTACGATCATACCAAGGTAGGTCGACAAAATAATCCCACAATTTTTGTTCAACAGGTTGCACTTCCATACGCGGGTGCATATTGATAGCTTTAAAGCCGGGTTCTGTTTTACTTTCTGCCGGACAAACGGCTACACAAAGGGTACATCCGGTACAATGTTCGGGATCAACTTGTAAAATATAAGAATCAACACCTTCATAACGGCCTTTGATTTTAGTTTTACGCATGTCTTCAGGGGCATCGGCCAAAGCTTCAACATCTATAATTTTAGAACGAATAGCGGCGTGAGGACAGATATGTACACATTTATTACATTGGGTACAAAGTTCGGTATCATCCCAAGTAGGCACAAAGTCGGCAATATTTGATTTTTCATATTTTGAAGTGCCTAACGGGAAAGTGCCATCAGCATTGAAAGCACTGACCGGTAAGGAATCACCTTCTCCGGCATAAATTTTACCCAATACATCTAAAACATATTCGGGCGCATCTTCATGCATAACAGTTTCTAAACCTCTATTGCTGGTAACTTGTTTGGGATATTTGACTTCTTGCAAGTATTCCAAAGCTTTATCAACCGCATTAAAGTTCATTTGAATAATGGCATCACCTTTATGAGAGTAAGATTTGACAATGGCATTTTTTATTTTTTCAATAGCTTCTTCTTGTGGTAAGATGCCTGAAATAGCAAAGAAACAAGTTTGTAAAACAGTATTGGTACGACGACCCAATTTAGCTTCAAAAGCAACTCTGGAGGCATCGACTACATAGAAATTAACCTCACGATCAATGATTTCTTTTTGAACTTCTTTGGGTAATTGATCCCAAATTTCATCTGCTGTAAATGGAGAGTTTAATAAGAATGTTCCGCCTTTTTTAACATTTTTGACAAAATTGAATTTTTGAATAAAATTAAATTGGTGAACTGCAATAAAGTCTGCTTCATCAATTAAATAGGTAGATTGAATAGGGTCCGGTCCAAAGCGCAAATGTGAAACGGTTCGGGCACCGGCTTTTTTACTATCATAAACAAAATAACCTTGAACATAGTTGTCAGTCGTTTGGCCGATAATTTTAATCGAGTTTTTGTTGGCCGAAACCGTTCCGTCAGAACCAAGACCAAAGAACATAAAACTTTTGTTGCTGTTGTTCACTTTAAAGTTAAGATCTTTGTCAATACTGGTAAATGTAACATCATCTACAATACCGACAGTAAAGTGTTTTTTGGGTTGGTCTTTGGCTAATTCGTCAAAAATACCTTTGACCATTGCAGGATTAAATTCTTTGGAAGATAAACCATAACGACCACCTGTGATAATAGGCATGGGTCGATCAGATTCTGCAAATGCATTAACGGTATCCATATATAAAGGTTCGCCAATACTTCCGGATTCTTTGGTGCGGTCTAAAACGGCAATTTTTTTCACGGTTTTAGGAATTGCATCAATAAAATCTTTAATAGAGAAAGGGCGATACATACGAACGACCAAAACACCGACTTTTTCACCGTTTTTGGTCATTTCCTCAACAGTTTCCAAAGCTGCGCCCATACCTGAACCCATAATGATAATCATTTTTTCGGCATCGGGGGCACCATAATATTGGTATAATTCGTAACGACGGCCGGTCAATTCATAAAATTGGTCAAACGCAGCTTGTACTGCAGCAGGAACCTTTTCATAATAAGGATTGGCACGTTCTCTGTTTTGGAAAAATACATCCGGATTTTGAGATGAGCCTCTTAATTTGGGCGTATCGGGATTTAAAGCGCGAACTTTGTGTTCCATTACTTTTTCTTCCGAAACCATTTTTTTTAAGATTTCATCGGGGATGGCATCTATTTTTTGAATTTCATGTGAAGTTCTAAAGCCATCAAATACATTTAAGAAAGGAACACGGGTATTCAGTGAAGCGACCTGTGCCAATAAAGCCATATCTTGAGCTTCTTGAACGGAACCCCCGAATAACATAGCAAAACCGGTTTGACGGGTTGCCATAACATCGGAATGGTCACCAAAGATGGATAAGGCATGCGTGGCTATGGTTCGGGCTGCAATATGAAAAACTGTCGGTAATAATTCACCGGCGATTTTATACATATTAGGAATCATCAGCAACAGACCTTGGGAAGCTGTAAAGGTAGTGGTTAAAGCGCCACCTTGTAACGAGCCGTGTACAGCACCTGAGGCGCCACCTTCACTTTGCATTTCTATCACACGGGGAATTTCGCCCCAGATATTTTTTTCTCCTCTGGCGCTCATTGCATCAGCATGTTCACCCATAGGAGAGGAGGGCGTAATGGGGTAGATAGCACAAACTTCATTGATCTTATGTGCTACTCTGGCTACCGCTTCATTCGCATCACCTATAAACTTAGGAAATTGTTTTGCCATAGTATTTATTTTTTTGTTTTGATTAAACTATTTCTTTAAACACACAAAGGTATAAAACTATTTTTCTTTTCAAGTGTTTTTTAAACAGATTTATTAAAATTTACTTTAAATTGATAATTATTTTTTGTGGTGTTTTTTTATAAAAAAAGACTGCCCTTTTGAGACAGTCTATTTTATTTTTATTATAAATATTCAAATAAGAGGAATTATTGGCCATAGGTCAAACCGACATAAAAAATACTACCGACTTTTCCGGTTCCGGGTGCCGGCAAATATTCCGTTCCCAAGATATTAGAGCCGCCGAGTTTGATTTTGGTTTTATATTTTTTGATGTTATAATTGATTTGTGCATCCAAAATACTTCT